>NZ_JAHMSC010000014.1:0-134541 GCF_018986375.1 Pseudomonas sp. CVAP#3 | reverse complement strand
ACTCAGGCCGCTCAGGCATAGACATGTAAACGTCCAGCTTTTTGGGGTCAGATCAGAGCGTGGGAACGATCATAAGCGTCTGCGTGGGAACGAGAAGAGTCGGGTGATTACGTCGAGGTTTTGACCATCGCCAGCTCAGGGTGGCTGACCAGTTTGTCGATGTGCAGGTCCGGGTCGTCGAACCAGACTTCAGTCAATACCCGGTAGTGTTCCATGTCGCGACAGCGCATCCGCAGGCTGTAGTCGAAGGCGCCGCTGATCAGTTGGCACTCCAGCACCTGCGGGCAGGCGCGGACCTTGGCTTCAAAGGCTTTCTGCGCGGCGCGCCCGCTCTGGTTCGAGAGTGCCACCAGCACCAGCAGCGACAGACCGGGGGTCAGTTTTTTCTCGTCGAGAATCGCCCCGTAGCCACGAATGACGCCGAGCTGTTCGAGCTTGCGCACCCGCTCAAGGCATGGCCTTGGCGTCAGGTGCACGCGCTCGGAAAGCTTCTGATAGGTGATGCGCCCTTCGTGGCGCAGCACCTCAATGATTGCCTGATCGATACGATCAAGCACGATCGACATATCGCGGATGTCCGCCATGTACGCCTTGCCTCACTTCAAACGGCCCGATAAAAATTGCTGTAAACGCTCGCTTTTCGGCTGGTCGAGAATCGTTGCATCGCCCTGCTCCTCGACCCGGCCTTGATGCAGGAACAGCACCTGGCTGGACACCTGCCGGGCAAAGCCCATTTCGTGGGTCACCATCAACATGGTCCGGCCTTCTTCAGCCAAGGCCTGAATCACCTTCAATACTTCACCCACCAACTCCGGGTCGAGGGCCGAGGTCGGCTCGTCGAACAACAGAATCTGCGGCTCCACCGCCAATGCCCGGGCAATCGCCACCCGTTGCTGCTGGCCGCCGGACAGGAAGGCCGGGTACTGCTCGGCGACTCGTTGCGGCAGACCGACCTTGTCCAGGTAGGCCCGGGCGCTGACTTCGGCATCCTTGCGACTGACACCCAAAACTTTGCACGGCGCCAGCATGATGTTCTCCAGCACCGTCAGATGACTCCACAGGTTGAAGTGCTGAAACACCATCGCCAGCCGCGTGCGCAAGCGCTGCAACTGCGCCGGGTTGGCAACCCGCATGCCGCCGGCCGCCTGACGGGTGACAATCCGCTCGCCGTCCAGCTCGATGGCGCCGTCATCCGCCCGCTCAAGGAAGTTGATACACCGCAGCATAGTGCTTTTACCGGAGCCACTGGCGCCAATCATGCTCACGACATCTCCGGCGCGGGCATTCAACGAGACGCCCTTGAGCACTTCGTTGTCACCAAAGCGTTTATACAGATTTTCAACGGTCAGTTTGTACATGCAACACTCCTCGAGCACTGCCGTTGGCGACAGCGTTCTGGACAGAAAGAGGGAGGAAAAAAGCCGGCTCCGGATCTCAGTGAGCCGGCCCGAGGAAATTCAGCCAGCGCTTCTCTGCGAGACGAAACGCGCCGACCAGGCCAAATGACAGCGCGAGGTACAGCAGCCCGGCGATACCGAAGGCCTGGAAGGTCATGAAGGTCGCGGCATTGGCGTCCCGGGCGACCTTGAGGATGTCCGGAATGGTTGCGGTGAAGGCTACGGATGTGGCGTGCAGCATCAGGATCACTTCGTTGCTGTAGTAAGGCAGTGCCCGACGCAACGCCGAGGGCAGAATCAACTTCACATACAAACGCCAGCCACTCAGGCCATAGGCATGGGCGGCCTCGATTTCACCGTAGGGAATGCTGCGGATCGCCCCGGCGAAGATCTCGACGGTGTAGGCGCAAGTGTTGAGGGTGAACGCCAGCAAGGTGCAATTCATCGCATCGCGAAAGAATGCTTCCAGCAACGGCTGCGAACGGACCACAGCGATGCCGTAGATCCCGCTGTAGCAAATCAGCAACTGGATATACAGCGGCGTGCCACGAAACACGTAAGTGAACAGCTGCACCGGCCAGCGCAGCAGGCCCCAGCGCGACGTGCGCATGATCGCCAGCGGCAGCGACAAACAGAACCCGAGCACGATGCTCACCACCAGCAGCCACAAGGTCATGGCCAAACCGGTGAAGTTGTAGCCGTCACTGAACAGGAACGGTTTCCAGTATTCAGAGATCAATTCAATCATCGCGTCATCCCTCGCACGCCCTGGTTGTAGCGCCGCTCAAGCACGCGCAAGACATAGTTCGAAGCGCTGGTGATCAGCAGGTACAGCGCTGCCGCCAGCAACAGAAAATCCAGCATGTTGAAGGTGCTTTTGCCGGCCTCCTGCGCGACCTTGACCAGGTCCGACAAGCCGATGATCGACACCAGTGCCGTAGCCTTGAGCAGCACCAGCCAATTGTTGCCCAGGCTTGGCAAGGCAAAGCGCATCATCTGCGGGAACACCACGCAGTAAAACCGCTGCCAACGGCTCAGGCCAAACGACGCACCGGCCTCCTGTTGCCCCCGAGGGACACTGAGGATCGCGCCACGAAAGGTCTCGGTGAAATACGCGCCGTAGATAAAGCCCAGGGTCACGATACCGGCCACGAACGGGTCGATTTCCATGTACGGCCATTGCATGAATTCGGTCAGGCTGCTCAACCAGCCTTGCAGGCTGTAGAAGATCAGCAACATCAACACCAGGTCCGGTACACCGCGAATCAGCGTGGTGTAAAAGGTTGCCGGCAGGTTCAGCAGCCGCAGCGGCGAAAGCTTGGCCGCCGCACCGAGCAAGCCCAGCAGCATGCTGACCAGCAGCGACAGCGCCGAGAGTTTCAGGGTTACCCAGGTGCCGTGCAGCAACAGTGGGCCATAGCCTTGCAGGGCCGAGAGATCCAGGCCCAGAGCATTGAGGAAGGTATTCACGCAAGTCACCTGTCTTGAAGCACCACAGCGAGGCATTGGGTCGTGAACCACGGCCCAACGCCTCAGGTGCGCTGATCAGTTGTTGTAGAGGTCCAGATCGCCGAAGTATTTCTTCTGGATCTGCGCGTAGATGCCCTTCTCGTGCAGGGCCTTGATGGCGGTATTGAGCATGCCTTTGAGCTCGTCGTTGTCCTTGCGTACACCGATGGCGATATCCGCCGGCACCAGCGGATCACTGATGCCTTGGCTGTTCTTGAATGGGGCGCCTTGTGGCGACTCAAGGAAGCTCATCTGCGCTTGCAGCTTGTCCTGAATCGAGGCGTCGAGGCGGCCGTAAACCAGATCGGCATAGACCTGATCCTGGTTCTGATAGGCGCGCAGTTTCACCCCGCCCGGCGCCAGTTTGGCCCTGGCGTAGGTTTCCTGAATGGTGCCTTGCATGAAGCCGATGGTCTTGCCCTTGAGCGACTCGGCGGTGGGTTCAAGACCTGAATCCTTGCGGGTGACGATGGCGGTCGGCCCCGCGTACAGGCGGTCGGTGAAGTCGATCTGCTTGCGACGTGCGTCGGTGACGGTCATCGACGACTCGATGGCGTCGAACTTGCCGGCCTTGAGCGCAGGAATCAGCCCGTCGAAGTCATTGCTGACCCACACACACTTGAGCTTCAGTTCGGCGCAGATCGCGTTGCCCAGGTCCACGCCAAAGCCTTGCACACCACCGTCGGCGGTGGTCGACTCAAACGGCGGGTAGCTTGGGTTGGTGCCGAAGCGCAGTTCGGTCCACTCTTTGGCGCTAGCGCCGGCCGAGCAGAACAGCATCGCGAGTACAGGCAACGTCAGCCATTGGGTTTTCATCTTCATAAGTCCCGATTTGATTGGAATTATCGCGACCGGGCACGAATGCCTGGGCGCCTTTATGGGCAGGAACAGAGAGTCGATGCGGCGTCTGCCGCAGCAGCGTTCTTATTGTTTGTGTTCGGTGCACCGCCAAAGGCCGGCCACACCCCACCCTGAAACCCTTGGCGCAGACGGCTTCGAATGGAAGGCCAGAATGCCAACAGACGATTGTGCCGAGGTGTCGAAAGGGCCGTCGCAGACAGCTCGCTTGTGCTGATGTCGGCATTTTCACAGCCGATTCTGTCGTGAATGCCCTATCAGGGCGTTTATGCGATGAATCAGCGTGTAGGCATTACAAAAATGCAGACCGAACCTGCATCTATCACGGTTGTACATCGCAAATTTGCACTGTTACGATCCGGCATCGTTCGCGCGCGAACACTTCTATAAAGAACAATAAAAGCAGGGAGTTAGTGATGACTGCTCAGGTTTCATCCCAGGCGACCCACGGCATTGATGCCAGCGCCAACGAAGTGCTGGCCGAGGTCCGCAACCACATTGGCCACCTGACCCTCAATCGCCCCGCCGGCCTCAATGCCATTACCCTGGACATGGTCCGCCGCCTGCATCGACAACTCGATGCCTGGTCGAAAGACCCGCACATCCACGCCGTGGTGTTGCGCGGGGCTGGCGAGAAAGCCTTCTGCGCCGGCGGCGATATTCGCTCGCTGTACGACAGTTTCAAAAGCGGCGGCACCCTGCATGAAGACTTCTTCGTCGAGGAATACGCCCTCGACCTGGCGATCCACCATTACCGCAAACCGGTACTGGCGTTGATGGACGGTTTCGTCCTCGGCGGCGGCATGGGCCTGGTGCAAGGCGCAGACCTGCGAGTGGTCACCGAACGCAGCCGTCTGGCAATGCCGGAAGTGGCCATCGGTTACTTCCCGGACGTTGGCGGCAGCTACTTCCTGCCGCGCATTCCCGGCGAACTGGGCATCTACCTCGGCGTCAGCGGCGTGCAGATCCGCGCCGCCGATGCGCTGTATTGCGGGTTGGCCGATTGGTACCTCGAAAGCCAGAAACTCACCGAACTGGATCAACGCCTCGACAGCCTCGAGTGGCACGACACCCCGCTCAAGGACCTGCAAGGCCTACTGGCAAAACTCGCGGTACAGCAACTGCCCGACGCACCGTTGCAGGCACTGCGACCAACGATCGACCACTTCTTCGCCCTGCCGGATGTGCCGAGCATTGTCGAGCAACTGCGCAGCGTTACGGTTGTCGACAGCCACGACTGGGCAATCACCACTGCCGATTTACTCGACAGTCGTTCAGCGCTGGCCATGGGTGTAACGTTAGAGATGCTGCGTCGCGGCCGTCAGCTGAGCCTGGAAAATTGCTTCGCCCTCGAATTGCACCTCGATCGCCAGTGGTTTGAACGCGGCGACCTGATCGAAGGCGTCCGCGCCTTGCTGATCGACAAAGACAAGAGCCCACGCTGGAACCCTCCGACCGTGCAGGCGCTGGACGCCAAACACGTTGCGAGCTTCTTCAGCGGTTTTGACCAGAGCGGGAGCTGAGCCATGCACGATATCGAATTGACCGAAGAACAAGTGATGATCCGCGACATGGCCCGGGATTTTGCCCGCGGCGAAATCGCCCCGCACGCCCAGGCCTGGGAAAAAGCCGGCTGGATCGATGATGCGCTGGTGGCCAAGATGGGCGAGCTGGGTTTGCTCGGCATGGTGGTTCCCGAGGAATGGGGCGGCACTTACGTCGACTACGTGGCCTACGCGCTGGCGGTGGAAGAGATTTCTGCCGGCGACGGCGCCACCGGCGCCTTGATGAGCATCCACAACTCGGTGGGCTGCGGGCCGGTTCTCAACTATGGCACTGAAGAACAGAAACAGACCTGGCTGGCGGATCTGGCCAGCGGTCAGGCCATCGGCTGCTTCTGCCTGACCGAACCGCAGGCCGGTTCCGAGGCGCACAATCTGCGCACCCGCGCCGAACTGCGCGACGGCCAGTGGGTGATCAATGGCGCCAAGCAGTTCGTCAGTAACGGTCGACGGGCAAAACTGGCGATTGTGTTTGCGGTGACCGATCCGGATCTGGGCAAGAAGGGGCTGTCTGCGTTTCTGGTGCCGACCAATACCCCCGGTTTTATCGTTGACCGCAGCGAACACAAGATGGGCATCCGTGCCTCTGACACCTGCGCGGTGACGCTGAACAATTGCATCATCCCCGAAGCCAATCTGCTGGGTGAGCGCGGAAAGGGTCTGGCGATTGCCTTGTCCAACCTCGAAGGCGGTCGCATCGGCATCGCCGCGCAGGCACTGGGCATCGCCCGTGCAGCTTTCGAAGCAGCGCTGGCCTACGCCCGTGACCGGGTACAGTTCGACAAGCCGATCATCGAGCACCAGAGCGTCGCCAACATGCTCGCTGACATGCACACCCGGCTGAATGCGGCGCGCTTGCTGATCTTGCATGCTGCCCGGTTGCGTAGCGCTGGCAAGCCATGCCTGTCGGAAGCCTCGCAGGCCAAGCTGTTTGCCTCGGAAATGGCTGAGAAGGTCTGCTCGTCCGCGATACAGATCCACGGCGGCTACGGTTATCTGGAAGATTATCCGGTGGAGCGCTACTACCGCGATGCGCGGATCACGCAGATTTACGAAGGCTCGAGCGAGATTCAGCGGATGGTGATTGCGCGGGAGCTCAAGAACTATCTGGTTTGATGCGTGGAATTGGGGTGGCTTTGAAATCCACCCCTCACCCCAGCCCTCTCCCCAATGGGGAGAGGGTGAAAGGGAGCCGATCTTCAAGCTTTTCAAAACTTGAGTTCGACTCGAAATCTCAGGTCGCAGTACGTCGACTAAACAACTCGGTCAGTCCCCTCTCCCTTTGGGAGAGGGTTAGGGTGAGGGGTGGCCCTTGCAGACACCCCAAAAATCAAATCACATCCCTTTAAACTCAGCCTCACGCTTGGCAATAAACGCTGCCATGCCTTCTTTCTGGTCCTGTGTGGCAAACGCCGCATGGAACACCCGGCGTTCAAAGCGCACGCCTTCGGACAGGCTGACTTCAAAGGCGCGGTTGACGCTTTCCTTGACCATCATCGCAATCGGCAAGGATTTTTTGGCGATCAACGCTGCAACCTTCAACGCTTCATCCAACAGCTCATCCACCGGCACGATGCGCGCAACGATGCCGCAGCGCTCCGCTTCCACCGCGTCGATCAGGCGGCCGCTGAGGCACATTTCCATGGCTTTGGCCTTGCCCACGGCACGGGTCAGGCGCTGGGTGCCGCCCATGCCCGGCAACACACCGAGGTTGATTTCCGGCTGGCCGAATTTGGCGTTGTCGCCGGCCAGAATGAAGTCGCACATCAGCGCCAGCTCACAGCCACCACCCAACGCAAAACCGGCGACCGCAGCAATGATCGGCTTGCGTCGATTGGCCACCCGGTCACTGTCGCTGAACAGGTCGTCAAGGTAGATCTGCGGATAGGTCAGCTCGGCCATTTCCTTGATGTCGGCACCGGCGGCAAAGGCTTTTTTCGAGCCGGTCAGCACGATGCAGCCGATTTCCGGATTGGCTTCCAGACCGTCCAGCGCGTGGTTCAGCTCGCTGACGATCTGCGCGTTCAAGGCATTCAGGGCTTGCGGGCGGTTGAGGGTGATCAGACCCACGCGACCCTGGACTTCCAACAAAATCGTTTCGTAGCTCATGCAACGTTCCTTCTCAAAGATTGCGCGAAATGACCATGCGCTGAATATCGCTGGTGCCTTCATAGATCTGACAAACCCGCACGTCGCGGTAAATCCGCTCCAGCGGGAAGTCGCTCAGGTAACCGTAACCACCGAGGGTTTGCAAGGCCATCGAGCAGACCTTTTCGGCCATTTCCGAGGCGAACAGCTTGGCCATCGAGGCTTCCACCAGCGCCGGTTTGCCACTGTCACGCAGGGCTGCGGCGTAATGCACCATCTGCCGGGCGACGGCGATTTGCGTGGCCATGTCAGCCAATCGAAAGGCTACTGCCTGATGCTCGATGATTGCCTTGCCGAAGCTCTCACGCTCACGGGCGTAATCGCGGGCGGCTTCGAATGCGGCGCGGGCCATGCCGACCGACTGTGAAGCAATCCCGACACGTCCGCCTTCAAGGTTGGCCAAGGCGATTTTGTAGCCTTCGCCCTCCTCGCCCAGACGATTGGCCACCGGCACCTTCACATCCTCAAAGAGGATTTGGCAGGTGTCCGAGGCGTGCTGGCCGAGCTTGTCTTCAACCCGCGCAACCTTGTAGCCCGGTGAATCGGTGGGCACGATGAAAGCGCTGATCCCGCGTTTGCCGGCGCTCGGCTCGGTGACCGCGAAGACGATCACCACCCCGGCGTTTTGCCCCGAAGTGATGAACTGTTTGCAGCCGTTGAGCACGTAGTGATCGCCGTTCAGCCGGGCACGGGTTTTCAGGCTGCTGGCGTCGGAACCGGCCTGCGGCTCGGTCAACGCGAACGCCCCGAGCATGGCGCCACTGGCCAACGGCTTGAGGAAGCGCTCTTTCTGATCGTCGTTGCCGAACTTGAGGATCGGCACGCAACCCACCGAGTTGTGCACGCTCATAATGGTCGAGCAGGCACCATCGCCGGCGGCGATTTCTTCCAGGGCCATGGCGTACGCCAGGTAACCGGTGTCGCAACCGCCCCACTGCTCCGGCACCAACATGCCAAAAAAACCCAGTTCGGCCATCTCGCCGATGGCTTCCTTGGGAAAGCGGTGCTCGCGATCCCACTCGGCGGCGAACGGCTTGAGCCGTTCCTGGGCGAATTGCCGGGCCGCGTCGCTGATCTGTAGTTGTTCGTCAGTCGGTAGCATGTTGATTCCTTAATACAGGCATTCAACGGCCATGGCCGTGGCTTCACCGCCGCCGATGCAGATGGCTGCAACGCCGCGTTTCAGGCCTTTCTGGCGCAATGCCGAGAGCAAGGTCACCAGAATCCGCGCGCCAGAAGCACCGATCGGGTGGCCCAGCGCACAGGCGCCGCCGTGGACGTTGACCTTGCTGTGGGGGATTTCCAGCTTGGTCATGGTCACCAGGCTAACCACCGCGAAGGCTTCGTTGACTTCGAAAAGTTCGACTTCATCCAGCGACCAGCCGGTTTTCTTCATCAGCTTTTTGATCGCGCCCACCGGTGCCACCGGGAACAGACCTGGCGTATCAGCGAAGGCTGCGTGACCGTGGATCACTGCCAGCGGTTTCAGGCCACGCTTTTCGGCTTCTGAACGACGCATCAGCAACAGCGCCGCCGCGCCGTCGGAAATCGAACTGGAGTTGGCCGCCGTCACAGTGCCGCCGTCACGGAACGCCGGTTTCAGGCTGGCGATCTTGTCCAGTTTGGCTTTCGGTGGTTGTTCGTCATCGGTGATGAGCTTTTGCTCTTTACCGACCATGACCTGCAGCGGAACGATTTCGGCGTTGAAGCTGCCGTCCTTGATCGCTTGTTGCGCGCGAGTGGTCGAAGCGATTGCGAAGTCATCTTGCGCTTCACGCGTGAAGCCATTGGCCTCGGCGCAGTCCTCGGCGAAGGTGCCCATCAGGCGGCCCTTGTCGTAGGCATCTTCCAGACCGTCGAGGAACATGTGGTCAAGCACTTTGCCGTGGCCCATGCGGTAGCCGCTGCGAGCGCGGTCCAACAAGTAAGGTGCGTTGGACATGCTTTCCATCCCGCCAGCGACCACCACATCGGCACTGCCGGCCAGCAGCATATCGTGGGCCAGAATGGCCGCCTCCATGCCCGAGCCGCACATTTTGTTCAGGGTGGTGCAACGGGTCGATTTGTCCAACCCGGCGCCCAGCGCAGCCTGGCGTGCCGGGGCCTGACCGAGGCCGGCAGACAGCACACAACCAAACAGCACCTCTTCTACTGCATCGGCAGCCACGCCGGCGCGCTCGACGGCAGCGCGGATCGCCGCAGCGCCCAGTTGTGGCGCGCTGAGGCTTTTCAGTTCACCTTGAAAACCGCCCATCGGGGTGCGGACGGCGCTGACGATAACGATTGGATCGTGGGACATTGTCATGACAAATACTCCTTATTTGGCGGCCATACGCAAGGCACCGTCGAGACGGATCACCTCGCCGTTGAGCATGCTGTTTTCTATGATATGCCTGACCAGCGCGGCGTACTCAACCGGTTTACCAAGGCGCGGTGGGAACGGTACGCCAGCGGCCAGCGAGTCGCGCACTTCCTGGGTCATGCCGGCCATCATCGGGGTTTCGAAGATCCCCGGGGCAATGGTCATCACCCGGATGCCGTAGCGCGCCAGTTCACGGGCGGCAGGCAAGGTCAGGCTGGCAATCGCGCCTTTGGAAGCGGCGTAGGCAGCCTGGCCGATCTGACCGTCGAAGGCCGCCACCGAGGCAGTGTTGATGATCACCCCGCGCTCGCCGTCTTCATTGGCTTCGGTTTCGGCAATCGCCGCCGCAGCCAGACGCAGCATGTTGAAGCTGCCGATCAGGTTGACGTTGATTACCTGGCTGAAACTGGCCAACGCGTGCGGGCCGTTCTTGCCGAGGATCTTCTCGCCGCGGACCACACCGGCACAGTTGACCAGCCCGTGCAGGCCGCCAAAAGCTGCAACCGCTGCCTGCACCGCTGCTTCTGCCGCCGCTTCCTGACTGATGTCCGCGACGACGCAATGCGCGCCGAGCCGTTTTGCCTGAGCCGCGACGGCTTCGGCATTCAGGTCCACCAGCATGACTTTGGCACCGGCACCCACCAGCATTTCAGCCGTGGCCGCGCCCAGGCCCGACGCACCGCCGGTGACGAGAAAAACCTTGTTTTCGATCTGCATCATTGTTTCCTTGGATTCAAGCTGAAACGTTCTTCGCCGTGGCCTCTTGAGCTTTGGCGATTTCCTGGTTGCGCAAGATAAAGCGCTGCAATTTGCCGCTTGGGGTTTTCGGCAATTCGCTGACAAATTCGATTTCACGCGGGTATGAGTGCGCCGCCAATCGCTTGCGCACATGCTGGCGCAACTCCTCGACAAGCTCGGGTGAAGCACGGTATTGCGCGCTGAGCACGACGAAGGCTTTCACCAGTTCGGTGCGCTCCGGATCCGGTTTGCCGATCACCGCTGCTTCAACCACGGCGGGGTGTTCGATCAACGCACTCTCCACGTCGAACGGGCCGACCCGGTAGCCGGAGGTGGTGATCACGTCGTCGCTGCGGCCGACGAAGCTGATGCTGCCGTCCGGATTCAGCTCGACGGTATCGCCACTCAGGTAATAGTTGCCGACGAAAGCCTTGGTCGGCGCACCTTCGTAACCGGCAAACCAGCACATCGGCGATTGCGTGCGATCAATAGCGAGAATGCCAGGCTGACCGACCGACAATTCGTTATAGGCCTCATCCAGCACCACGATCCGGTGGCCGGGCGAGGCAAACCCTGCCGCACCGACGTGGACCGGATGATCAAGGCCATGGTGGTTGCACAGCACCATGCCAAGTTCGGTCTGGCCGTAATGGTCGTGGATCACCACGCCGAGATTGTCGGCGAACCAGCGGATCACTTCCGGGTTCAACGGTTCGCCGGCGCTGCTGACAATCCGCAGTTTGCCTTTGATCGAACGGGCGAACTCATCGCCGCCGGCGATCAGCAAGCGGTACGCGGTCGGTGAACCGGTGAGGTTGGTGATGCCGTATTTGTTGATCACCCGGCAGGTGCTTTCAAGGGTGAACGGGCCATCGTAAAAGGTGATCGGATGGCCCATGGACAGCGGTCCGGTCACACCAAAGTAGATGCCATAAGCCCAGCCCGGATCGGCGACGTTCCAGAACGCATCTTCAGGGCGCAGGTCCACTGCGTCGCGGGTGTAGCTCTGGAACGCAACGATGGCCTTGAGCGGCACCGACAAGGCTTTCGACGGGCCGGTGGTGCCTGAGGTGAACATCAGCAGGAACGGGTCTTCGCCGTTCAGCAGCACGGGTTCACATTGAGCGGAATAGTTGGGCAGTTCGGCCCAGAAACTGAAATCGCCACGGACGATGCCCTGGCCTTTCGGGCCGCCGACGGTGACGATGGTCGGGCAGTCGGCAACGTCATTGAGTTTTGGACGATTGACCGCGTCGGTCACCACCACCGCGGCGCCGGAACTGTTGAGGCGGTGTTCGATGGCTTTCGGGCCGAAGGCGGTAAACAGCGGCTGGTAAACCGCGCCGATGCGCCAGGTGGCGAACACCACAATCAGCAATTCAACGTTGCGTGGTAACAGGCCGGCGACCTTGTCGCCCTTCTTCACGCCTTGAGCCAGCAGGAAATTGGCAAAGCGCGCGGCTTTGTCCTGCAGATCGCTGAAGGTGTACGTGGCGCTGGCACCGTCGCGGCCCTCCCAGAACAAGGCAATGCGCCCGGGTATCGCATGACGGTCGCAGCATTCAACGCAGGCGTTGAGTGCGGTCAACGAGCCGCTGAGTGCAGCATCGACGGTGTGCTGATAGTTGAACTGTGAAGTCGCAGACAGGTAATCGCGCATTGCCAGAATCCCTCTGTATTTTTATTAGGTTGGGGGAACCGTAAAAATCCAGGAAATACTCGCTCCACGGGCGATGCGGGACAATGGTCAAAGCTTTCAAGTTGCGTGACTGGTTTGGCCAAGAGATGGACGCAAAATCCACGTGGCGAGGGAGCTTGCTCCCGCTGGGGCGCGAAGCGGCCCTGAATTGGGCCTGCTACGCAGTCCAGCGGGAGCAAGCTCCCTCGCCACAGGAGTCAACTACTGTCCTACCTCGTTGAGGATCAAACTGCGGTAATGCCCGGGATTGGACCCCGACCACTTGCGAAATGCCTTGTAGAACGAACTGGCATCGGCAAACCCGAGCCGCGTGGCGATCTCGGCGAAGCTGATCGAAGGTTCTGCCAGCCAGACAATCGCCAGTTCCTTGCGCACGCTGTCCTTCAAGCCTTGATAGGTTTGCCCTTCTTCTGCCAAGCGTCGACGCAGTGTCGAAGCGGACATGCACAGGCGCTGCGCCAGGCTGTCGGTTTCCGGCCACTGTTCGGCGGGCAGTTGCCGCAAATCATGTTTGATCCGGCTGGCGAGGCTTTGCGGATCGCGATATTTGACCAGGATATTGGCCGGCGCATGGGCCAAAAAGCGCTTGAGCTCGTCGCTGCTGCGCTTGATTGGCAGATCCAGGCAATCCGCCGAGAAAATCATCCGTGTACGCGGTCGGTCGAAGCGCAGGTTCTCGGAGAACATCACCTTATAGTCATCGCAGAAGTCCGGTTCCGCGCAGCGCAGTTCGATGGCCAGAATCGGTATCCGTCGCCCCGCCAGCCAGCAGGCAACGCCATGGACGATCATCCAGTAGGTGAAATAGGTAAAGGCGCGGCGCGGGTCCTGGTCATCTTCGAGCAGGACGATTTCTGCCAGGCTTTGCTGATGAACCAGCTGCGCCGGCATGCGCTCCAGCATCAACGACAGAAACCCCAGCCCGGCTGTCAATCCGGCTGCCAGCGTCGGCTGGGCCATGGCGCAACGGCAGAGAAATTCCAGACTGCCGGATTTCAGCTGACGCGGGTCCATGCCAAAGAACTCGTCGTCCATGCGTCGCGCCAGTAACCGCCAGAGTCGTGCATAGGCCGTGGCCGGAACGCGTGCGTCAGCCACGTCAAGCAAGCGTGGCTCAATCCCGACCTTGAGCAATATCTCGTCACTGACCATGCCCGGTTCGCAGCTTTGCAACAGTGCTTCGCGCACCAGGTGAATGGAGATGGTGTCTTTTTCCGACATTGAGCGTGGTGAACCCTTTTTTGTTTGTCGGCCATCTTAGCGCAGGCATTGATTTCTTAAGATCAAAAGATCGCAGCCTGCGGCAGCTCCTACGTTGGAATACGTACCTGCGTAGGAGCTGCCGCAGGCTGCGATCTTTTATGTTGTTCAGCCATCGTTCAGCTAAACGCCAATCATCTCTATTTAGTAATGAGTATCATTATGTTACAAATTAGCATCTACTCCATAGCCAATGCGGTGCTGAATGCTGGTTCCCTTTTTGATCATGCTGCGCGAAGGCGTTGAAGCGGCGTTAATCGTCGGCATCATTGCCAGTTATCTCAAGCAAACCGGACGCGGCCAATGGATGCCCGCCATGTGGATCGGGGTTTTCCTCGCCGTCGCGCTGGCCCTGCTGGTGGGCGGTGGCCTGGAGTTGGTCAGCGCTGAATTCCCGCAAAAACAACAGGAACTCTTCGAAGGCGTCATCGGCCTGCTGGCAGTCGGCATTCTGAGCTCCATGGTGTTCTGGATGCGCAAAGTGGCGCGCTCGATCAAACATTCGCTGCACGTTTCCCTCGATCACGCGATGGCCGGTTCCAGACACCAGGTCACTGCGCTGATCGCCATGGTGTTCTTCGCCGTTGCCCGGGAAAGCCTGGAAACCGTGTTCTTCCTGCTCGCGGTATTCCAGCAGAGCGAAGGTCCGGGAGCGCCTGTCGGCGCCCTGCTCGGCCTGGCGCTGTCGATTGTCATCGGCTTCCTCATCTACAGCGGCAGCATGCGCCTGAACCTGTCGGCATTCTTCCGCTGGACCGGGCTGTTCATTCTGGTGGTGGCGGCCGGCATTCTCGCAAGCTCGGTGCGCGCACTGCATGAAGCCGGGTTGTGGAATCACCTGCAAACCGTGCTCTTCGATTTCAGCGCAACCCTGCCGATGGATGGCCCGTTGGGTTCAGTGCTGGCCGGCATGTTCGGTTATCAGGATGCACCGACTGTCAGCACCCTGGGCGCCTACCTGATTTATCTGCTGGTCGCGCTGGTGATGTTCTTCCTCCCGGCTGGCGCGCCGGCCAAACCAGCCGCCACGCCACCCTCTTCCGTCTCCAGCCATTAAGGGCATTCATGTCAAACCAGGCCCCTCTTCTGACCTCGCCTCCCTGCGCCCTGCGCTGGGCGGTGGCCGGTTCGGTGATTGTAATGATCGCCGCCGGCGGGTTGTTTTACTACGCGTCGCAAATGGCCGCGGCCAAGCGCCAGGTTAACCACTACGAGATTACCGTCACCATTAATCCGCATAGCTGCGAGCCAAATGCGCTGACTGTCCCGGCCGGCCACAGCAGTTTTCGCATCGTCAACCGCTCGGATCGCGCCGTTGAGTGGGAAGTCCTCGACGGCGTGCTGGTGCTAGTAGAACGAGAAAACATCGCTCCCGGCCTGAGCCAGGTGATCACCGCCAACCTGCTGCCGGGTGATTATGCGATTACCTGCGGCTTGCTCAGCAATCCGCGCGGCACGCTGCACGTCACGCCCACCGCCGCATCCGATGCTGCGGCCAAGGCACGTCCGTCGATGGTGGCGTTTATCGGCCCGCTGTCGGAATTTCGCGTTTACCTGAGCAGTCAGGGCACTGCGCTGATTAACGCTGTCACCGCGTTGCAACAGGCTATCGACGCTGGCGACCTGAACCAGGCCCAGGCGCTCTATGTGCCAGCCCGCGTTGCCTATCAACGTATCGCGCCGGCGGCTCAACGCCTGGCGGAACTGGACAAGGTCATCAACGCTCGCGCCGATTACTTTGAAAAGCGCGAGCAGGATCCGGACTTCGTCGGCTTCCACCGCATCGAATATGCGCTGTTCCAGCAACGAAAAATCGAAGGTCTGGCGCCGGTCGCTCAGCGCTTGCTGGCCGATGTCACCCAGCTCAAGCAACAACTGTTGGCTCAGTCGCTGCCGCCGGAGCAACTGGTGAGCATCGTCGCCCGCAACCTCCGCAACATGGCCGACGTACGCGCCAGCAGCGGTGAAGAAGAACGTTACAGCCACATCGACCTTAATGGTTTCGCCGCCAACCTGGACGTCACCCGCAAAGTGGTCGATCTGTTGCGTCCGTTACTGACCAAGCCTGCCGCCGCGTTACTGACCCGACTGGACACGGCTACTAATGCTCTCGATGCCGAACTCAATGGCTTGCGAGTCAAAGACGGTTACAGCAGTTACGACAGCGTCGGCGCCGATCAACGCGCACGACTCGCCGACAAGGCCAAGGCTCTGGCCGATGCACTCGATGGAATCGATCCCGCCCTTGGCCTTTCCGGCCTGTAAGCAGAAGACCCTATTCAAATGAACGATTTAGATCAGATCAATGCCCAGCGTCGCCGCGTCTTGTTGGGCATGGGCGCCGCCGGTGTTGCGTTGGCGGGTAGCACCTTGAGCTGCCCGGCCATGGCCGCCAGCCCGGCACAAGTCACTGAAGCACCGAACAGCGACAAAACCCAGGATCACCATGACTTCCATGGCCCGCACCAGACCGGCATCGTCACGCCGCGCCCGGCGTGCGGCATGTTGGTGTCGTTCGACGTACTGGCTACCGATCGCGAAGACCTGGAGCGGCTGTTTCGCACGCTGAACCAGCGCATTGCGTTCCTGATGACCGGCGGCCCGGTGGCTCAGGTCGACCCGAAGTTCCCACCCGTGGACTCGGGAATTCTTGGCCCGGTGGTGACACCCGACAACCTGACCATCACCGTTTCGGTGGGTGAATCGCTGTTCGACGAGCGCTTCGGCCTGGCCAGCGCCAAGCCCAAGCGATTGATCCGCATGGTCGGTTTCCCCAACGATGCGCTGCAACCCGAGCTCTGCCACGGTGACCTGAGCCTGCAGTTCTGCGCCAACACCGCCGACACCAATATTCACGCCTTGCGCGACATCGTGAAGAACCTGCCGGACCTGCTGTTGGTGCGCTGGAAACAGGAAGGCAGCGTACCGCCGCAAGCACCGGCCAAGCCTTCCGAACCTGCGCAGAGTGCGCGCAACTTCCTTGGCTTTCGTGACGGTTCGGCCAACCCCGATTCCAACGACAAGAAAGCCATGGAGCAGATTGTCTGGGTTCAACCGGGCAACGATGAGCCGGCCTGGGCGGCCAATGGCAGCTATCAGGCGGTGCGGATTATCCGCAACCTCGTCGAGCGTTGGGATCGCACGCCGCTGCAAGAACAGGAAAGCATTCTCGGTCGGATGAAAAGTACCGGCGCGCCCATCGGCGGTAGCCATGAAAGCCAGGTCCCGGACTACGCCAAAGACCCTCACGGCAAGCTGACCAAAATGGACGCGCACATCCGCCTGGCCAACCCGCGCACTGCCGCGACCCAGGCCAACCTGATCCTGCGTCGGCCGTTCAATTATTCCAACGGTGTGAGCAAAAACGGTCAGCTGGAAATGGGCTTGCTGTTCATCTGCTACCAAGCCGATCTGCACAACGGGTTCATCACCGTGCAAACCCGACTCAACGGTGAACCTCTGGAGGAATACCTCAAGCCCATCGGCGGCGGCTATTTCTTCACCTTACCGGGCGTAACCGGCGACAAGGACTTCATCGGTCGTTCATTGCTCAATGCCACTCAACCGAAAACCACGGCTTAACCCCTAATCACAACAAACCCACGGAAACGTCCCATGAAAAAGTCGCCTCTCGCTTTGCTGGTTGCCCTTGGCTTGCTCCACGCTCCACTTTCGGCATTCGCCGCCGCAGCACCGCTGGATCTGGTGGGACCGATTTCGGATTACAAAATCTACGTCACCGAACAGCTCGACGGATTTGCCAGCCACACGCAGCAGTTCACCGACGCAGTGAAAAAAGGTGACCTGGCTACCGCTCAGAAGCTCTATGCGCCTACCCGTGTTTACTACGAGTCGATCGAGCCGATGGCCGAGCTGTTCAGTGACCTCGATGCGTCCATCGACTCACGCGTCAACGACCACGAAAAAGGCGTCAAGGCTGAAGACTTCACCGGTTTTCACCGCATTGAGTACACGCTGTTCTCCGAGAAGACTACCGAGGGCCTCGGTGATCTGGCCGATGGTTTGAATAACAACGTCAAAGAACTGAAAACCCGTGTTGCCAGCATGACCCTCCCGCCAGAAAAAGTTGTCGGTGGCGCCGCTACATTGCTCGAAGAAGTCGCCGCCACCAAGATCTCCGGTGAAGAAGACCGCTACAGCCACACCGACCTGTATGACTTCCAGGGCAACATCGACGGCGCGAAGAAAATCGTCGACCTGTTCCGTCCGCAACTCGAGAAACAGGACAAGGCCTTCGTCGCCAAAGTCGACAAGAACTTCGCCAGCGTGAACACGATTCTGGCCAAGTACAAAACTGCTGACGGTGGTTTCGAAACCTACGACAAGGTCAAGGAAAGCGACCGCAAGGCGCTGGTCGGCCCGGTCAACACCCTGGCTGAAGACCTGTCGACCCTGCGTGGGAAGTTGGGTCTGAACTAACGTCATCGCTCCGGGATGATCGTTCCCACGCTCCCGCGTGGGAATGCCGCCATGGACGCTCTGCGTCCGCTCTTCAATGTGACGCGGAGCGTCACGGGATGCATTCCCACGCAGAGCGTGGGAACGATCGGCGTCTCCCTCTGAAAACAACCGTTAGCCAGCTTCCTTTTATTTCGGGCCCACGCCATGATGCAGCTCTCTAACCGCCCGCCCGCGAACGAGCTCTCATGTCTGTGCAACAAACGCCTCCCGTCAGTTCCACGGCGATCACCCTGCAGATCGTCTCCATCGTTTTTTATACCTTTGTCGCGTTCCTCTGCATCGGTCTGCCGATTGCGGTGTTGCCAGGCTATGTCCATGAGCAACTGGGGTTCAGCGCCGTCGTCGCCGGCCTGACCATCGGCTCGCAGTACCTGGCTACCCTGCTCAGCCGGCCCATGGCGGGCCGTATGTCTGACAACATCGGCACCAAACGGGCGATTGTCTACGGGTTACTGGGGATCATGCTCAGTGGCGTGCTGACGTTGCTGTCGACCTTGTTGCAGAGCCTGCCGTTGCTGAGCCTGATGATTCTGATCGGCGGCCGATTGTTGTTGGGGATCGCCCAAGGCTTGATCGGTGTTGGCACCATCAGTTGGTGCATGGGCCAGGTCGGTGCCGAACACACCGCCCGCTCGATTTCCTGGAACGGCATTGCCTCGTATGGCGCAATTGCCATTGGTGCGCCTTTGGGTGTGGTGATGGTCGGTCAGTTGGGGTTCGTGAGCCTTGGGATTGCGCTCTCGGTGCTGGCGCTGGCGGCGTTGCTGCTGATTCGCAACAAACCCTCGGTGCCGGTCATTCGCGGTGAGCGGTTGCCGTTTTGGGCGGTGTTCGGGCGCGTCGCGCCCTTTGGCGCCAGCCTGAGTCTGGCTTCGATTGGCTACGGTACGCTCACCACCTTTATTACCCTGTTCTATATCAGTCGCGGCTGGACCGGTGCGGCCTGGTGCCTGACGGTCTTTGGCATCTGTTTCATCCTCTCGCGCCTGCTGTTTATCTCCAGCATCAACCGCTTTGGCGGATTCAACTCGGCCATCGCCTGCATGAGCATCGAAACCCTGGGGCTGGGCCTGCTCTGGTTGGCCCCATCGACGGCCGTGGCGTTGATTGGCGCGGGGCTGACCGGGTTCGGTCTGTCACTGGTTTATCCGGCATTGGGTGTCGAGGCCATCAAGCAAGTGCCAAGCAGCAGCCGTGGCGCCGGCTTGAGTGCCTATGCGGTGTTTTTCGATCTGGCGCTGGCGATCGCCGGGCCGTTGATGGGCGCGGTGGCGCTGAATCTGGGGTACTCGTGGATTTTCTTCTGCGCGGCGCTGTTGTCGATCACCGGACTGGGGCTGACCCTGCTGCTGAAACGTCGCTCAGCACTCAGCCCGTCGTAAGACCCTGGCGTCTACGGCAACGTCTGGTCAGCCGTCTGCATTCCCGCCCCGCTTGGCTTGCTCAGGGTTTGAGCAAAGAATCGCCCCGCTTCGGAGATCAGGTTACGGTGAATGTCCTCGCGGTCAACGCCCTCAGCATCGGTGCACAAGGCCGGCATCGCCGCGAGTTGCTCCTGGGTACACGGTGCCATGAACACGAAATGCCCGGCCCCCGCCAGCAGTTTGAAATCCGGAGCAACGGGTAGCTTGCGAGCGAGCGCGGCAGCGTTTTTATCGAGGGCGACCAGTTTGTCGCCATCGCCGCTATAGAGCAGCACCGGCACATGCACACCGGCCAAGGTATGACGGCCGAACTTCAGGCTCAATGGCGCCATCAGTAACAGCGCGTGAACCCGTGGGTCAGCGACTGGTTGCAAGTCATCGCGGTCGACAATCAGTTCACCATTGGTGCTGCAGGCGTCTCCGTCGTCGGGGCGTTCTTTACAGTAAAGGCGTAAACGATTCAGGTCCGGCGTGGCGCCCGAAAGAATCAACGCCGTTTCGCCACCGGCCGAATAGCCGATCACCCCGACCTCGTCGGGATTGACGAACGGCGACAGCATCGGGTCGGCCAGGGTTGCGGTGATGGCTTCGGAAATCTGGATCGGTCGGCCATAAAGGTTGCTTAACGTACCAAGGCGGCTGTGGTCCTTGGAGTTGTCACCGGGATGAATCACCGCCACCACCACAAAGCCTTTGCGGGCCAGCGATGTGGCAAGGTCATGCAACGCCAGTGGGGTGCCGATGTTGCCGTGGGAGAGCATCAACATCGGGAAGCGGCCAATTGCAACCCTTGCGTCTTCGGTCGCCTGGATTTGATAACCCTCGAGCTTGCTTGAATGCTCGATGCCGGTCGACGGGTAAAAAGCGATGGCCCGCATGGGTTGTGAATCCAGCGGATCGAGAAACGTCAGCTCATGGTAGCCAACGCTCCAATGAGGGTGCGGCGCAGGCGCGGCTTGCACTGAATTCAGGCTGCTGAGCAGGCAAATCAGTAACATTGCACAAAGACGCATCATGGGATGCCCCACCTTGTTACCCGATTGGAATACCCGTTTTCCGCCAATCCCTTGGATTAAAGCCTTGCACCGACAATTGCCGCTTTCAAGGTCTATGCAGAACGGGGCCGATAACCCGAGACTGCATAACCTGGGCCAACAACTAAAACGACAGCGTTTTTGATACAGATACAGAAAGACTCCGTACCCTGATCGTTTTGCGACGATCAGAATACAGAGTCTAGTGGGTATTGCCTGAGCTTTTTAACTCTTTACGCAAGCCTTACGCGGCAGCGAACAATTGCTCGCTGATGTGCGCCTGAGCGTCGCTCATGGCTTTGTTGCGAACGTCGTCACCATAAGCCAGGCCATGGGCGCGGACGAACTCGATGTCGGTGATGCCCATGAAGCCCAGCATGACTTTCAAATACTCTTCGTGACCTACGCCAGTCGCTTGACCCACGTGCATCCCGCCAGAAGTCGACACCACCACGACTTTCTTGTGACCGCACAGGCCTTCAGGACCGGCTTCGGTGTAGCGGAAAGTCTGGCCGGCAACAGCAATGCGGTCGATCCAGGCTTTGAGCTGGGTCGGGATGGTGAAGTTGTACATCGGCGCTGCGATCACGACGGCATCGGCAGCGAGGAATTCGTCCAGGGTCGAAGCGCTCAGTTCAGCTTCGTGCTGTTGTGCGGCGTTGCGCAGCTCGGCGGTGGTACCGGCAGCGACCAGCGTCGCGGCGGAGAAATGGCTGATGGCATCGCTGGCCAGGTCGCGGTAAGTCACCACGGCAGCAGGCTCGGCGGTTTTCCAGGCCTGGACGACACTGTGGCTCAGCTGACGGGAAGCAGAGTTGTCGCCAAGGATGCTCGAATCAATGTGCAAGAGTTTCATGTGGGATCTCCAAGTGAGGATCGCCACCGGGCGATCTGATGGAGACAATCCTACAGATGAAACCAATAGCTGATTAGTCAGCAACAATGCGATAGTTTGTCCCACTGATAGGACAGTCGAGTCACGCCATGCAAGACCTCAATGACCTTTACTACTTCGCCAAAGTCGTCGAAGCCGGCGGTTTCGCCGCCGCCGGGCGCGTGTTGGGCATTCCCAAGTCGCGGCTGTCGCGGCGTATCGCCGAACTCGAGGAGCGTCTGGGTGCCCGCCTCCTCCAGCGCACCACCCGCCAGCTCAAGCTGACCGCTGTCGGCGAGCGCTATTTGCGCCATTGCCAGGCAATGCTGCTGGAGGCCGAAATGGCTGACGAGGCCGTCGCCAGCATGTCCAGCGAACCCCGAGGGCGCTTGCGGGTTTCCTGCCCCGTTGGGCTGGCTCATGAGTTTTTGCCTTCGGTCATCAGCACGTTTCTGGAACGCTTCCCCCAAGTGCAATTGGAGATGCAGTTGCTCAATCGCCGGGTCGACCTGGTGACCGAAGGCATCGATGTTGCCTTGAGAGTGCGCGATCTGGGTGATGAAGACCCGCTGCTGGTCACCCGACGTTTGCGCCAGGCGCAAATGGTGATGATCGCCAGCCCGGTCTTTCTACGTGATCACCCGATCAGCAACCCGGAAGATCTGAAGCAGGTTCCGGTGCTCGGCGCCCTGGAAGCTGATCGCATGGTGCATGTGCGCATGCTCGACGCTCAGGGCACAACGTGCGACCTGTCGCTGGAAGCACGACTGGGGATCGATGATTTCATCGTGCGCAAAGCCTGCGCGCTGGCGGGACTTGGCTTCACCCTGCTGCCGATGATGTACTGCGAAGAAGAACTCGAAAACGGCTCGCTGGTGCAACTGCTGCCCGAGTGGTCGCTGCCTGGCGGTTGGCTGCTGGCAGTCTACCCTCATCGGCGCGGTTTGCTGCCGGCGGTGCGCGCCTGGATCGACCATTTGATCGAATCATTCAAAGCCTGTGGGGATCGACTGTTATGAAGGCCAAACCGATGACTGAAGAAGACGTGGCACGTTTCTGCCTGGCATTGCCCGGCGCGCAAGAAGATTACAAATGGGGCGGCGTACGGGTGTTTTCAGTGGCGGGAAACAAGATGTTCGCCCTGATAAACCTGCGGGGTGAGTCATTGGCGTTCAAGGTCGACAAAGAGCTGTTTCTGGGGCATGTCGACCGCCCGGGTATCGGGCCTGCGCCCTATCTGGCAAGGGCGCAGTGGATCATCATGCAAACGCCCTACCCACTTGGCGCCGATGAACTGCAAGGCTTGCTGCAACGTTCTCACCAACTGGTGGTGAGCAAGTTGCCCAAGCGCGTGCAGGTCGGGTTATTGATTTAGAAGAGCCTGAAGAGGCCGGCATCGATAAACAACTGGTCGATCCAGAACACTTCATGCAACAGCACGATGATCCAGAACACCAGTTGATAAGACACTTTGCGGGTCTTGTGCCGAAACACTTGCTGGGCGAGCAAAGCGCCCGGCCAGCCACCGGTCAGTTCGATTGCGTGCAACACGTTTTCCGGTGTACGCCAGCTGTCTGCCCGGGCCTTGCGCTTGTCGCTCCAGTACAAGCAGAACGCCAGCAGGCTGACAATCGCATAGGCTGCGAGCGGAATCAGCGAAATCCCGCGCCACCAGAGAAGCATCGAGCCAAATGCCGGCAAAGCGCACAGCGCCAGGAACACCAGGCCTTTGAGGCGCGGGTTTTGAATCCCGCGCCCATTGCGTGGCTCAATCATGATGTAGCCGCCGCCCAATCGACCCAACCGAACTGCCAGGTCGCCAGGATCAACAAGCCGAACACGATCCGGTACCAGGCAAACGCAGCGTAGCTGTGGCTGGCGATGAACTTGAGCAAGCCCTTGACCGCGATCATCGCGAATATAAACGCAGTGACGAAGCCGATGGCGAACACCGGGAGGTCAGCGGCCTGAAACAGGTCGCGATACTTGTAGCCGGAGTACACCGCGGCGCCGACCATGGTCGGCATGGCCAGGAAGAACGAAAACTCGGTGGCGGTTTTGCGCGACAGGCCAAACAACAAACCGCCGATGATCGTCGAACCGGAGCGCGAAGTGCCGGGAATCATTGCCAGGCACTGGGCAAAACCGACCTTCAGGGCATCTTTCCAGGTGATCTCGTCGACGGTTTCGGCGTGCACGGTGTGCTCGCGACGCTCAGCCCACAACATGATGACCCCTCCCACTACCAGCGCCGTCGCCACGGTGATGGGGTTGAACAGGTATTTGTGGATCATATTGGCGAAGATCACACCCAGCACCACCGCTGGCATGAAAGCGATCAACAGGTTGACGGTAAACCGTTGAGCGTTGCGCTGCGTTGGCAACCCGGTCACCACGTCGAGGATCTTGCGGCGAAACTCCCAGACCACGGCCAGGATCGCGCCGAGCTGGATGATGATGTTGAATGCCTTCTCGCGCTCGCCACCGAAGTTGAGCAAATCCGCGACGATAATCTGGTGCCCGGTACTGGAAATGGGCAAAAACTCTGTCAGTCCTTCTACAACGCCAAGAATCAAAGCCTGAACGGTGGTCCAAAAATCCATTAATCCCCCAATGAAACGATGCCTCCAAGGCATGCCTCGCTAATAAAATTCAAGCGTCCACTGCGATCAGCGTCACCAAATGACAACACGCACGATCCTCACGCAAAACCGTAAAAACCCCATGAAAAATCAGCGCAACTTCAGGTTTTTGCTGATGCGGCCGAAATCCTATCAGACATGCCTGAATAACGCTGCGCCGTAATTGGACTTGAGTCGGATAGGCTCAACAGCAAAAACATGCCTGAATGCTGGCGGTCGTTTATGACAGAACAAGAACAAAAAACGGAGTAACAAGGTTATGAGTAGCTTGCGCAGTGTGTCGATCAGCCGCCGTCTGTGGCTCATCCTGATTGTGGCTGTGCTGATGCTGTTGACGTTGGGTGTGCTGATGCTCAAGCAGATCCACGATGACCTTTATCAGGCCAAGGCACAGAAAACCCAGCATGTGGTGCAGACAGCCAGCGGCATTCTGGCCTACTACCACGACCTGGAAACCGCCGGCACCCTGACCCGCGAAGCGGCGCAGAAACAGGCATTGAGCGTGGTGCGCGGATTGCGCTACGACCAGAACGACTACTTCTGGATCAACGACCTGACGCCCGTGATGGTCATGCACCCGACCAATCCGAAACTCGAAGGCCAGAACCTTTCCACGATCAAGGATCCGGACGGCTTCGCGTTGTTCAACGAGATGGCGGCCATCGCCAAGGCCAAGGGCGCCGGTATGGTTGACTATCGCTGGCCAAAACCGGGCGCCAGTACACCTGTCCAGAAGACTTCCTACGTGAAACTCTTCGAGCCTTGGGGCTGGGTCATTGGTTCGGGTGTGTACATCGATGACATGCAGGCCGAGTTCTACGCACAAATGTGGCAGACATCGCTTGTCGGGCTTGCCATTGCTGTCCTTATGGCACTGCTGGTGATCCTGATTGCGCGCAGTATCGTGCGCCCACTCCAGGAAACCGTGAACGCTATGGCCAATATAGCCAGCGGTGAAAGCGATCTGACCCGTAGCCTTGATACCCATGGTCAGGACGAAGTGACCGAATTGGCGCAGCATTTCAACGCCTTCACGGAAAAACTGCGCCGGGTCATCACTCAATTGCAACTGTCCGCCAGTGCCCTGGGGCAATCATCCAGCGACTTGGGCAACGATGCGGCCCAAGCCCAGGCGCGCAGCCAGCAACAGTCCCAACAAATGGAGCTGGTGGCGACCGCGATCAATGAAGTGACCTATGGCGTGCAGGACGTGGCCAGGAATGCCGAACACGCCGCCAGCGAAATGCGCGATGCGCAAGCGCAGGCACAGCAGGGACAAGTAAACATCGATGGGAGCTTGCAGCAGATCGATCAACTGTCGGGCACCATCGATCAAGCCGTTGAGGTTATCCGTACCCTGGCCACCGAAAGCACACAGATCGGCAGCGTGCTCGAAGTGATTCGTTCGATCGCCGAACAGACCAATCTGCTGGCGCTCAATGCGGCCATTGAAGCGGCACGTGCCGGTGAGCAAGGACGGGGTTTTGCGGTGGTGGCCGATGAAGTCCGGCTGCTGGCGCAGCGCACGCAAAAGTCCACGGCCGAAATCCAGTCGATGATCGAGCGCTTGCAGAGCCATTCCGAGGCGGCAGTCAAAGTGATCGGCGACAGCAGCCGCGCCTCGCAACTGACCATTGAACAGGCCGGGTTGGCGGGTGCCAGCCTGAACGCGATCGGCCAGGCCCTGAATAATCTCAACGGCCTGAACGCCTCGATTGCCAGCGCAACCCTGCAACAGGCGCATGTGGTCGAGGACATCAACCAAAACGTCACCCAGGCCGCGGGTTTGTCCCACAGCACCGCCTTGGCCGCTGAGCAGTCGAGCGTCGCAAGCGTGCATTTGAAAGAACTCAGTGAGCAGTTGAATGGCCTGCTCAAGCAGTTTCGGGTGTAGACACATTTCGCGCTGAAACACCGCTCCTGTGGGAGCGGGCTTGCTCGCGAAGCGAACACCGCAGTTTTCAGGTGTTGCGCGTCATCGTTCTTCGCGGGCAAGCCACGCTCCCACAGGATCCGCGTCTTAACTGACTGGTATTCGGGCAAGTCCCCTCGCCTGCGTTACAATCGGCGCCCTTTTCAACTTCACCAAGGATCCGTCATGTCCGGGCTTGAACTGTTTGCCGCCGTACTCGGCGTGATTGCCGTCTGGTTGACGGTCAAACAGAACCCCTGGTGCTGGCCGATCGGACTGGTCATGGTGCTGCTCTATAGCTGGATCTTCTTCGAGGTGAAGCTGTATTCGGACATGCTGCTGCAGGTGATTTACGCCGGCTTGCAGCTCTACGGCTGGTGGCAGTGGACCCGTGCCGGCGAAGCGCAGCATGGCCGGCAAGTCACGCAACTGGACAATGCCTCGGTGCTTTTCGGGCTGACGCTAGGGGCCGCCGGCAGCTTGCTGCTGGGCGCGGCCATGGCTCATTGGACCGATGCCGCGCAGCCCTGGCTGGACGCAGCATTGACCGGTTTCAGTCTGATAGCGCAATTGTGGATGGCACAAAAACGCCTGCAATGCTGGCCGCTGTGGATTGCCGTCGATGTGATTTTTGTCGGGCTGTTTATCTACAAGGGCTTGTACCTGACGGCTGCGCTCTATGGCCTGTTTACGCTGATCGCCGTGCAAGGCTGGCGCGAATGGCAGGCCGATCCGGCGTTGCGCGCATGAAGGTCCTGGTACTCACCGGCCCGGAGTCCAGTGGCAAAAGCTGGTTATCGGCAGAGCTTCAACGCCACTTTGGTGGGTTGCTGGTAGGTGAATACGTTCGTTACTTCATTGAGCAGAACCCTCGTGATACCTGCCTTGCCGATATCCCGCAGATTGCCCGTGGTCAGATAGCCTGGGAAGACAGCGCCCGAGCCCAGCGCCCCGCGCTGCTGATTCTCGATACTCACTTGCTGAGCAATGTGTTGTGGAGCCAAACCCTGTTTGGCGATTGCCCCACCTGGATCGAAGACGCGCTGCTGGCCAGGCAGTACGACCTACACCTGCTGCTTTCCCCCGAGTCGGTTGACTGGACGGATGATGGCCAGCGCTGCCAACCGGATCTGAACCAGCGCCAGGCGTTCTTCAACGCAACAAAAGCCTGGCTGGAACAACACCAGCAACGACTGCAGGTCATCAACGGCGATTGGGCTGAACGCCGTCGTCAGGCCTTTGCTGCCGTGGAGCAATTGCTCACGCCGTGAAGTTACCCCTGCTCGGAACGTCCCCCGTTTCCCCCTGCTTTTTGGGCCATGTGTCCGTTCCTGAAACACTCCAGTGCAGCGCAACTGCCCTATCAGCGGCCTTCATCCTCTTGTCATGCTGACTGTTAAGTCATTGATACACTCGCCCGCGAACACTTGATTTAGAGCTTTTCGACCGATGGGGGCGGCTCGCGATGGCGGGCACCGTCTCACGGTTGATACAGCTCAAACATCCCCCTGCCTGCCCTATTCCATAACGTATTGAATTAAATCAATAAATAAAAAGCGGCACAGCTTCTGCTCTCTCCTTCACAACGCTGACCAGAGCCAGCGCAAAAAAAGAAGAGGGAGTGCCGACGTGGAGACAATCGATAAAGGCTTTATCCGCCTCCTGCTGATCGGATGTGCGTTCAGCTCTGTCATCAGTCTGCCTGTCCAGGCCGCCGATGGGATCATCATCATTCAGCGGGATGTCCAAACGCGTAACGCGACTCGCCGCCCCCTGGTTCCCGACCCTAGCCCCCTGACCGTCAATGCCAACCCGTCCAAACAAGTCATCAGTGCAACCAATGAACTGACGGACAGTGACATTTCCGGCATCAGCAGCGGCGCAAGCATCGCCGGCACGATCACTCAAGCCACCGGCACGCTGAGCGGCAACATCAACGGTCAGTCACAACTGCCCGGCTTGTCCGCAGGACATTCCGCAGGCTCCGGCAACGGTGTTGCCAACAGGATCAACGGCACCATCCAGCAAGGCCTGGGCAGTCTGAATGTTATCGGGGGGACAATGAAATGAATCGCACTCTGCTGATTCTGGCCATGTTTTGCAGTGCGCCGACCTTTGCCCAACCGCCAGTCATCGATACGGCCACCATCGACAACTCCGGCAGTCAGTACCAGGGCAACTTCTCGGTCAACCAGGCTGCCGGCGATCAGCAACAACAGGCCAAC
This sequence comes from Pseudomonas sp. CVAP#3, assembly GCF_018986375.1. NCBI lineage: Bacteria > Pseudomonadati > Pseudomonadota > Gammaproteobacteria > Pseudomonadales > Pseudomonadaceae > Pseudomonas > Pseudomonas sp. CVAP#3. The sequence continues at coordinate 106,415 of NZ_JAHMSC010000014.1, read as the reverse complement.
GCCCGTGCCATCGCCATTGACACCGACGCCAGCGCCACCACGCAGATTCGCCAACGGTTGCGTACTCATGTCGATCCCAGGATCGATGCCCAGTCAGCCATTAAAGGCAACGCCTTCAGTAACGGCAATGGCGTACTGGGGGTCAACCAGAGTTCGGGCGCCAGCAACCAGCAAGCCAACGCCCTGCGGATAAGCATCAGTGCTACGCCGCAAAGTATCGACGACAGCGTCCTCAAGCAACAGAACGTGGCGCTGCTCAACAGCTCCGATTCAACGGATCTTACTCCTGGCCATCGCCAGGTCGCTATCAGCGACCAGGCCTTCACCGGTAGCCGTGGGGTGATCCAGTTGAATCAGAGCGCCGGGGTGGGAAACCGAACGGCCAACACCCTGAGCGTACGGGTCGCGGATTGACCCAAAAGGTAAAAAACAACACTTAACCTAAAAATAAAGTACGGAGAATCAGCATGAAACCTTCAATGGCACTCAAGCCTCTGGTTTTCGCAATCGCTGCGGTAATGGCTATAGCTGCACAAGCTGGCCAGGGTGGTGGTGACGACCATCACCACCACCATCCAAAACCAGTAGTCAATCCAAAAGACACCACCAATGCTGGCGCCACCGCCAACGCCACAGATACTCAAACCAGCACTAACAACTACATCAGCAATGAAGGGACTAAAAACACCGCCAACATGACCAACTCGGCCACGGGCGCCTCCGGTAACGTGGGTGTCAACGTTGCAGCAGGCGACGGCAACCAACAAGACAACGCTGCCGCCATTGCCAGCGGCGATGGTTCGTTTGTCTTTGGTTCTGTGGCGGCAACCGCCAAGGTCACGCAAAAACAAAACAACAACGTGGTCGACAACTACTCCACCAACAACAGCGCCAACATGAGCGGTTCGGCCAACGGTGGCAGCGGCAACCTGGGCATCAACATGGCTGCTGGCGACCTTAACCAACAGAAAAACACCATGGCGATCGCTGTGTCTGGCGGCAAGTACGCTACCGCAACCGCGAGTGCCGATCAAACAGGCCCAGGCCTGAAGGTGTATAACGACGCCGATCGGACATACCGCGTGGATACGCTGTCGCGTACCGTCTCAGCCAGCGGACATGAGTCTTCCAGCGAGGCATCCGCTTCGCACTCTGCTTCGGACTATGCCAAGTACTCTGCTTCGGCCTTTACTTCGGACTTTGATGCGAGTTCTGCTTCGAAATCTGCCAGCGCCTCTGCTTCTCACGCAGCTGTGAAAGCTAGTCTGGATGCGAACGTGGACGTGGACCTTAGCTCTAGCAAGACTAATGGCTGGCACCACAGCAGCAGCAGTGCGAATTTCGACGCAGATATCGACGCATCGCTCGCCGCATCGATCGACAAATCGCACAGCAAATCGAGCAGCAAATCGAGCAGCGTATCGATCGACGCATCGGGCAGCGCATCGTACGGCGCAGCTGGCAGCGAATCGAAAGACAAATCGCAGAGTTTCAGCGAGTCCAGTTCTTTTGACTTGAGCAACACTGTGTCCTGGCAAGTGCTGACCCCAACTGGCTGGGCAAACCCTGTGACCAACACTGCCAACCTGAACGGTTCTGTTAACGGCGGCAGTGGCAACCTGGGTGTCAACGTGGCTGCCGGTAATGGCAACCAACAAAGCAACTCGCTGTCCATTGCATCCGGTTGCAAAACCTGCCTGTAAACCAAGCTCCAGAGTCTGGAGAGCCCCCTTCGGGGGGCTTTTTTTCACTCTTGCACGGAAGGCTTACGATCATGCGCATTTTCGCCCTGATGTTCCTGGTTTTTCTGGCTGGCCTGAGCGAAGCGGGACAAATGCCGCTTTCCGTCTTGCCAGGTGGAGCGGTCATTTTCAAACCGGTCCAGAGCATGCGTGAGCGCAAATTTTCCGACCTGGTCCAACAGAAAACCGACTTCAGTTGCGGTGCAGCGTCCCTGGCGACCGTATTGCGCCAGGCCTATTGGCTGGACGTAACCGAGGCACAAATCATCGAAGGCATGCTGGCTCACTCCGACCAGAATCTGGTTCGGGTCCAGGGCTTCTCCATGCTCGACATGAAGCGTTACGTGGAAAGTATCGGCATGCGGGCCCGTGGTTACCGGGTAGCGCCGGAAGGTCTGACCAGTGTCGCCATTCCGGTCATCGTGCTCATGGACATCCGCGGCTACAAGCACTTCGTGGTCATGCAAAAAGCGGAGAAAGACTGGGTGTATATCGGTGATCCGGTACTCGGTCACAAACGCTTCAAGTTCGACGATTTTGTCAAAGGCTGGAACGGCATCATCTTCGCCGTCATAGGCCAGGGCTACGACAAGACCAACGTCTTGCGCGAACCACCTATGCCATTGACCGCCAAGAACCGCATCAACACCTTCAGCCCGATACCGGACACAGAATTGATGGATTTCGGATTCATCCAGAGCGACTTTTTCTAATGACAAGGGAGCACGAAGCTCCGGGAGTATCCAATGAAGACTCCATACTGGCTGGCCGTCGTTTGCCTGGCCGCCAGCCTGCCAACACAAGCACTCACCTTCAAACCGATTGAACTCAAGGATCAGGAGTTGGCGACCCTTCGCGGCCGGTATGTCATGCCGGGCCGGATCATCAGTTTCGGGATTGTCATGACCAGCACCTGGCAAAATGCCAGCGGCGAAGTGATCGGTGCAACCTCCTCGATGCAGATTCAAGAATCGACCATCAAGCCACAGTTCTATGTGTCGATGATCGACAAGAAAGGTGATGGTTCACCGGTCTCCCAGGGTTCCGGCAATGTCAGCGGCGGCGCCGGCCTCAGCACCACCCAGGGCGTAACCCAGGTCGTGCGCGCCGCTGGCGACTACAACAGCGCCTACAACAATGTCGCCATCAACGTCAAAGAAGCCAACCAGGCACCACAAATGGATACCCAGGGCCAGCCATTGGCCGCCGGTACGACCCTGTCCGCGTCCAACGGTGCCGGGACCTTCAGTATGTCGTCGAGTAACACTGGCGTGCAGTTGAATATTCAGGCCAACAACAATCAGGGCAGTACCGTGCAACGCCTTGCCCAAGGCGGCCTGATGCAGAACGCGACCTTGCTCGGCGGAGGAAACCAGGTGAACAACCTGACGTCCCTCAATGTTGTCCTGCGCAATAACCTGCCGACCGTCGGGGCGCTGGACTGCAGTCTGGATCAACTAAAAGGCCTACGCACTCTCGGATACTGATCTACGCTCAGTCTCATCGAATGTAGTCAGAAGGGACGGCAAACCCATGCACAGATCTTTCACGTTCAGAGCTGTCGTTTGTTTGAGTACCCTGGTCCCGGCCACTTTGCTGCAAGCAGCACCGGACCCCCAGGTAGAAGCCTTAAAACAAGAACTCATGGAGCTGAAACAGCGTTACGAAGCACAACAAAACGCGCTGATGGTACTTGAGCAGCGCGTTAAACAAGTCGAAGAAACACCAGCAACACCTGCTCCCAAGCGCCTGACCCGCTCCCCTGCCGAAAAGACCACAGGCGCCAAGGTCGCGGCCACGGGTGCCCCGGGGACCAGTTCGTATGGGCAGTCGCTCAAGGACGACTCGGGACCGGCGCAAAGTGTGTCCAACCTGTATGACGAAGCCAGCGGCTTCTTCGGTGGTGGCAAGTTCAGTCTCGAAACGGGCATGACTTATACCCACTACGATACCCGTGCATTGGTGCTCAATGGCTTTCTGGCTCTTGACTCGATTTTTCTTGGCAACATCAACATTGACCGCATCAAGGCCGACAGCTGGACCCTGGACCTGACAGGCCGCTACAACGTGGCGCAACGCTGGCAGTTCGACATCAACGTCCCGGTCGTCTATCGAGAATCGACATACTCTTCTGGTGGTGCAGGAGGCGCAGCCCCAGTCTCATCCGACGCCACCGTCAAGCGCGATCCGACCATAGGCGATGTCAACTTTGGTATTGCCTACAAGTTCCTGGATGAATCGGAAAACCTGCCCGACGCGGTCGCCACTCTGCGAATCAAGGCGCCGACCGGCAAAAATCCGTACGGAATCAAGCTGATCAAGGACCCGGGCAACGACAATTTGTCGGTACCTCAGTCACTCCCTACCGGCAACGGTGTCTGGTCGATTACCCCGGGTATCTCGCTGGTCAAGACCTTCGACCCTGCCGTGCTCTTCGGCAGCCTGTCCTATACCTACAACATGCAGGACTCCTTCAGCGATATCAGCCCCACTGTAAATTCCACGGTCCCGGGAGACGTGAAACTGGGCGACTCCTGGCAGGTCGGCGCCGGTATTGCGTTTGCCTTGAACGAAAAAATGAGTATGTCGTTTTCGTTTTCCGACCAATTCGCCCGCAAAAGCAAAGTCAAACCAAGCGGCCAGGACTGGCAATCAATTCCGGACAGCGACTACAACGCTGCCAACTTCAACATCGGCCTGACCATGGCGGCAACCGACAAACTGACGATAGTCCCCAACCTCGCCATCGGCTTGACCCAGGACGCACCGGCCTTCTCCTTCAGCCTGAAATTCCCGTATTACTTCTAAACGCCACACAAGGAAAAGGCCCGCTGCGACGTCAATCGCAGCGGGCCTTTTCGTTTCTCCGCGCCCTAGCGGATCTGGTGCTTGTGCAGCAATCGGTAAAAAGTCGGCCGGGAAACGCCCAGTACTCGAGCGGCCACGCTGAGGTTGTCACTGTGGCGGTTCAATACGTCGCACAATGCCTGGCGTTCGGCGCGGGTCTTGTAGTCTTCGAGGGTGCCTATCGGCGCGGTAATCGTCTGTTGGCCAACCAACCCCAGGTCCCGTGCCTCGATCTGTCGGCCTTCAGCCAGCACCAACCCTCGACGCACCCGGTTCGCCAGCTCACGGACATTGCCCGGCCAGTCGTGCTTGCCCATGGCAATCAGCGCGTCTTCGCTGAAACTGCGCGGCCGACGTCCGGTTTCCTGGCTGTAAAAGTGGGAAAAATGGTTGGCCAGCATCGCCAGGTCGCCGTGACGCTCGCGTAGCGGCACAGTGACCACCTGCAGGACGTTGAGCCGGTAGTACAAGTCCTCGCGAAAACACTTGGCCTCGATCGCAGCTTCCAGGTCCACGTGAGTGGCTGCCAAGACCCGGACATCCACGGGAATCGGTTGACTGCCGCCGACCCGTTCGATGTGTTTTTCCTGCAGGAAACGCAACAGGTTCGCTTGCAATTCAAGGGGCAGATCACCTATTTCATCCAGAAACAGGGTGCCACCATTGGCTGCTTCAATGCGTCCGACTTTACGTTGGTGTGCACCGGTAAAAGCGCCCTTTTCGTGACCAAACAGCTCGGATTGAATCAGATGCTCGGGAATCGCCCCACAATTGATCGCGACAAACGGTTTACTGTGGCGTTGCGACTGACGGTGCAAGGTTCTGGCGACCAGCTCTTTACCGGTACCACTTTCCCCTCGAATCAACACCGGCGACTCGGTAGGCGCCAATTTGCTCAGCAATTTGCGCAGTTCGCGGATCGGCCGACTGTCGCCCAGCAGTTCATGCTCGGGCTGGTGGACGTGAATCGTGCCCTGGCCGCGCAAACGCGCCATGCCAAACGCCCGCCCAAGGGTCACTTGAACCCTGGAGACGTCAAACGGCAAGGTATGGAAATCGAAAAACCATTCGCAGACAAAATCGCCGGCATTCTGCAACCGCAGGACTTCCTGGTTGAGAACAGCAATCCATTCAGTGCCACTACGGCTGATCAGTTCCTTGACGGCTTCAGGACGTTCAAAATGAACAGGTTGAAGGCGCAGCAGGCCGACATCACAGGAACGATGGGAAGCGTTCTCCAGGGTACAACTGTCGACATCCCAGCCGATCGTACGCAGGCCGGGTAATAAGCGATGGCAGTCGTCACACGGATCAACCACTAGCAAACGTCGCAATGCAGGCGTTTCGGTCATGACTGTTCCTTGGCGCCAAAAATTAGAAAATTTATTAGAAACAGTCGTTTGGCGCCCGTGAATGTAACGTTAGCAAGATCTTGACGCAGCCTTGTATCGTTTAATAATAAGGTCAACGTCGTTTACGTTATAAAAACGTGCCCATATTAGCGACCTGACACGTTTGAACCTTTCATCCAGCTTTCAATGCGCCCCTTGCCGCTGCCTTTATAAAAGAAAGTTGAAAATTCTTTTGATTGTGTGTGACCCGCCCCCCCATTGCGCGCATCAGTACAAGTAACCAGCCGAACGGTAAGCCCAACCGACGGCACATCACTTGATTGGGCACAGACGAGAGAAGACCCCATGAACGCCCCGCTCCGTATCAACGAAGCTCTTTTGATTGCCGACCGCGCATTTACCCCCTTCCAATGCGTGGCCTGGGCTCCACAGGACGGCACCGGCGAACTCAGCCTGACCGTCATCGACCGCACCAGCACCCCTATCGGCCGCAAACAGATCCCGAGCAGCGCCTACACCGACCCGGCCCAACTTGAATCCTTGCTGGAACAAGTTCGCGCCGAACTGAGCGAGGAAGGTTATCAGTTGCAATCCTGGACAATGCCGCAGTAAAAGAAATGTGCGGATCACGACGAAGTGATCCGCACTTTTTTATCGATACAGCTCAAGATATCCCCTCCTCTTCGACCCTCTCGGTTAACGCTTTATTGCGATAGACGGTCGTATAAGCCAGACCAACTTGTCAGCGGTTCGCAAAGACATTGTTCTGGCACAGAACGACGCTCCGTCTGTGATTTCAGACCGTTGTGCATTGCATCAATCAGGGATTGAATATTTCCTTCAAGGTCTTCCTCCGAGGTTCTGGATCTGGTCGACTCGCAAGGAGATGCGACATGCCCATCCATAACGCTTTTGCCTTCGCAGCCCCTCTCGGCACAGCGGGACAACTCGACTCAAGTTTTGCATCATCCGGCAAGGCCTGGGTGCAGTTCGCGGGCAGCCTTTCAAGTATGGCCAACGATGTGGCGGTCGATTCGATGGGCCGCTTGCTGGTCGTGGCCAAGGTCGGAACCTGGGACGGTTACGGTTATGGGCTGGCCCGATTACTTGAGGACGGCTCTGCGGATCGGAGCTTCGGCATGGAGGGCAGCATTACCGGACAGTTCGCAAGCGGCTTCGAAGCCACAGGAGGCAAGGTTCGAGAACTGCCCGATGGAAAAATCCTGTTATCCGGCCTGCATTACGAAAGCCCCCACCGCACACTCCCGGCACTGGCAATGTTTGACTCGCAGGGACACCCGGTTCTGCAATTTGGCGACCGGGGGGCACAGATCGTGCGTTTGCCCGGTGATTTGTCCAGAGGCCTGCGTAACGACTGGTTACCACCGGGAGTCCCGGGCGCCGAAGCCTGCGACTTTCGGGTACTGGCCGACGGCCGAATCCTGCTGTTGGCCAACCATCACTACAAATTCGCGGATCACGTCGGCATCCTGATACGGCTCAATCCGGACGGGACACTCGACGAGACATTCAACGGCCACGGATTTGTCATGGTCAGGCACCTGCTGATGAATACCTGGCTGAGCAGCCTCCTGCTGCAGGCAGATGGTCGGATTGTGGTCACCGGCTCGATCAACCTGCCGCAGGAAGGTTTGCTGGCACGCTTCGACAGCACCGGCCGGCTGGACGAAGACTTCGCTGAAGACGGGTTTTTAAGCTTCAAGGTCCAGGGGCGCAGTGCCCAGGTGAGTCAGGTGATCGAGCAACCGGATGGGCGCCTGCAGTGTTTCGGTAGCAGCCGCGACCCGATGCAATGCCTGACGCTGACCGTGCGCAATAATGGTCGGCCGGACACTCATTGCAATAGCGGTCACGCGCGACTCACTGAAATAGGTAACAGCGGCTGCCAATGGACAGCCGCCCAGGTTCTCACCGATGGCCGGGTGCTAAGCGTCGGAGCAACCATTGGCGGCATTGCAGCGGATTTCCTTTTGGCGCGGCATCTCCCGGACGGACGCCTGGATCGCCGTTTTGCCAATGGCCAAGGCTGGGTTCGTACTCGCCTGGGGCGCAGTCTGGACACCGCAACCTCGCTGGCAGTGCAGGCTGACGAGCGAATTGTGGTCAGCGGCTACTCGCTGGACGGCCACTACCGGGCGGTATTGGCGCGCTATCTGGGGTAGTGCTTTGCCGTTGTTCCTCTGCAGGTGCGCGGTCACCTATTGATAATGAAACTCAAGAGCTTGATCTTCCGGGACTGTTACGGCAAGTTGCGCGCTTCTTGATAGAAGGAGCAACTGATGTCCGGCTCAATGGCCCAGGCGTTTACACACAATTTCCTCGGGCATTCGCCACGCTGGTACAAGGCAAGCATTCTCGCCTTCCTGATTCTCAACCCGCTGGTGCTGTGGACGGCAGGTCCGGTAGCGGCTGGCTGGTTGCTGGTGGCTGAATTCATTTTTACTCTGGCCATGGCACTCAAATGCTACCCGCTGATGCCGGGCGGCCTGTTGATGGTCGAAGCGCTGCTGTTGCGCATGACCACGCCTGAAGCGCTGTATGACGAGCTGCTGCATAACTTTCCGGTGATCTTGCTGCTGATGTTCATGGTGGCGGGCATTTACTTCATGAAAGACCTGCTGCTGTTTCTGTTTTCGCGGCTGTTGCTCGGGGTTCGCTCCAAGGCACTGCTGGGGCTGATGTTCTGTTTTCTGTCGGCATTTCTGTCGGCGTTTCTCGACGCCTTGACGGTGACCGCCGTGATCATCAGTGCGGCCGTAGGGTTTTACTCGGTCTATCACCGCGTGGCATCCGGCAACGATCCACGGCAGGACAGCGAATTCAGCAGCGATCACAACCTGCCCGTTCTCCATCACGAAGACCTGGAGCAATTCCGTTCATTCCTGCGCAGTCTGCTGATGCATGGCGCGGTGGGCACGGCACTCGGTGGTGTCTGCACCTTGGTGGGCGAACCGCAGAACCTGCTGATCGGCCATGAAATGGGTTGGCACTTTGCAGACTTCTTCCTGAAGGTCGCCCCGGTCTCGCTGCCAGTACTGGTAGCGGGCCTGGTGACCTGTGTGTTGCTGGAGAAACTGCGCTGGTTTGGTTATGGCACCTTACTGCCAGACAACGTTCGCACGGTGCTGGCCAACTATGCCGCACAAGACAACGCCGAGCGCACCGCCCGCCAACGCGCTGCATTGTTGGTACAAGGTGCGGCCGCGCTGATTCTGATTGCCGGGTTGGCGTTTCACATTGCCGAGGTCGGGCTGATCGGCTTGATGGTGATCGTCTTGATCACGGCGTTCACCGGCATTACCGAAGAGCACCGGATCGGCAACGCCTTCAAGGATGCGATGCCGTTTACCGCCCTGCTGGTGGTGTTCTTCGCCGTTGTGGCAGTGATTCACGATCAGCAACTGTTCACGCCGTTGATCCAGTGGGTGCTGTCCCTGCCGGCAGATCAGCAACCGGGCATGTTGTTTATCGCCAATGGCGTGTTGTCGGCCATCAGCGATAACGTGTTCGTGGCGACGATCTACATCACAGAGGTGAAACAGGCATTCATCTCCGGCCATATGAGCCGCGAGCATTTCGAAACGCTGGCGATTGCCATCAATACCGGCACCAACCTGCCCAGCGTGGCAACACCCAATGGTCAGGCAGCGTTCCTGTTTCTGCTGACCTCGGCAATTGCCCCACTGATTCGGCTGTCTTACGGGCGCATGGTCTGGATGGCGTTGCCGTACACCGTGGTGATGGGCGTGCTGGGCTGGTATGCGGTGAGCTATTGGTTGTAACACTTACCCTGTGGGAGCGAGCCTGCTCGCTCCCACAGGGGGGTTGTATGAAGTATTGCCTGACTCAGCCGAGGCTGTGCCAGACGCGACCGTCTCGAGTCAGTAACTCATCAGCCGCATCCGGGCCATTTTCACCGGCCGCATAGGTTTGCACACTGGCGTCTTCTTTCCAGGCATCGAGGAACGGCTGAACCGCACGCCAGCCATTTTCGATGTTGTCAGCGCGCTGAAAGAGCGTTTGATCACCGGTCAGGCAGTCGTAGATCAAGGTTTCATACCCAGTGGACGGCTGCATCTCGAAGTAATCCTTGTAGGCAAAGCCCAGCTCGATGTTAGCCATGTTCAGTGCCGGCCCGGGACGCTTGGCCAGCAGGTCGAACCACATCCCTTCGTTCGGCTGAATCTGGATCCTGAGGTAAGTCGGTTGCAGCTCATCGACTTCGGTGTCGCGAAACTGCGCGTAGGGCGCAGGCTTGAAGCAGATGGCGATTTCGGTGTCGCGTACGCTCATGCGCTTGCCGGTGCGCAAGTAGAACGGCACGCCAACCCAACGCCAGTTGTCGATCATCACCTTGAGCGCAACGAAGGTTTCCGTCGTGCTGTCTGGCGCGACATTGGGTTCTTCGCGGTAACCGGCCAACGGTTTGCCAGCGATTTCACCGGCGACATACTGACCGCGTACCGAGTTGGCTCGCGCCTCTTCGGTGGACCAGGGACGAATCGCCCCGACCACCTTGGCCTTTTCACCGCGCACCGCGTCGGCACCGAAGGCCGCCGGCGGTTCCATCGCGACCATCGCCAGCAGTTGGAACAGGTGATTGGGCACCATATCGCGCAGCGCACCCGTGTGCTCATAAAAACTGCCACGGGTTTCGACGCCAACGGTTTCTGCCGCGGTGATTTGTACGTGGTCGATGTAGTGGTTGTTCCAGAACGCTTCAAACAGGCTGTTGGAGAACCGGCTGACCAAAATGTTCTGCACGGTCTCTTTGCCCAGATAATGGTCGATCCGGTAAATCTGTTTCTCCGTCATGACCTTGAGCAAGCACGCGTTCAAGGCTTCGGCGGTGTGCAGGTCGGAGCCGAAGGGTTTCTCGACCACGACCCGGCGGAAGGCATCGTCGCCCTCTTCCAGCAGCCCGGACGAGCCCAGACGGCGTACCACTTCACTGAAAAAGCGCGGCGCGGTGGCCAGATAGAACACCGCGTTGCCGGTACCACTCTCGGCGATTTTTGCGCCGAGCGCCTGATAGGTGCTGTCGTCGAGAAAATCGCCCTGGACATAGCTGATGCCCTTGGCCAGCTTGGCCCAGAGCACCGGGTCCAGAGAGTCATGGCCGACCTTGTTGGCCACTTCCGCGCGAATGAAGTCTTCAAGCTTTTTGGCGAAGTCCACGTCGCTGATCGCATTGTGGTCGACACCGATGATCCGCAATCCATCGCCGAGCAAACCGTCACGACTGAGGTTGTACAGCGCCGGCATCAGCAAGCGCTTCACCAGGTCGCCGTGAGCACCGAACAGGAACAGCGTGGTAGGTGGTGCGGGGTGTGCCTTGGATTTCTTGCGGATCGAAGTCATTTTTTCGGCGTCTCGACATGGCCGCCAAAGCCGAAGCGCATGGCCGACAGCAGCTTGTCGCCATAGGTGCTTTGCTGGCGCGAACGGAAACGGGCAAACAGCGAGTTGGACAATACCGGCACCGGAACCGATTGCTCCATGGCCGCTTCAATGGTCCAGCGACCTTCGCCGCTGTCAGCCACGGCACCGGAGTAGCCATCGAGTTTCGGATCGCTGGCCAAGGCATCGGCCGTCAGGTCCAGCAACCAGGACGAGACAACGCTGCCACGACGCCAGACTTCGGCAATATCGGCCACGTTCAGATCAAAGCGCTGATCTTCCGGCAGGTTCTCCGAGGCTTTGGTCTTGAGGATGTCGAAACCTTCGGCAAATGCCTGCATCATCCCGTATTCGATGCCGTTGTGAATCATCTTCACGAAGTGCCCCGAACCTGCAGGGCCGGCATGAATGTAGCCGCGTTCGGCACGATCATCTTCGGCAACCCGGTCCTTGGTCCGCGGGATATCACCCAGGCCAGGCGCCAATGCGTCGAACAGCGGGTCGAGGCGATCAACCACGTCAGCGTCACCGCCGATCATCATGCAGTAGCCGCGCTCCAGCCCCCAAACTCCGCCGGAGGTGCCGACATCGATGTACTTCAGGCCCTTTTCCGACAAGGTTTTCGCCCGGCGGATATCGTCCTTATAGAAGGTGTTGCCGCCATCGATGATCACATCGCCGGCGTCCAGCAACTGGCTCAGGGTGTCGATGGTTTCTTCGGTCGGCGCGCCTGCTGGCAGCATGACCCAGACCGCTCGGGGTTTATCCAGTGCCGCGACCAGTGCCGGCAAGTCCGCAACGCCAGTGGCGCCCTCTTCACTCAGGGTGTCAACGAACGCGGTGTTACGGTCATAGACCACAGTGGTGTGCCCATTGAGCATCAGGCGCCGCGCAATGTTGCCGCCCATGCGGCCCAGTCCGATAATCCCCAGTTGCATGTGCTGATGCTCCTTACTACAAATAAAGGTGTGCCAAAGGTTATAGCGCAATGAGCCTGATTAAGGTTAGTCCAGAGCGCTGCAACATAGTTTCCGGACGATTTGCCCAAGCTATAGGGATAACGTCCAAAACGTTGGCGAAGACACAGGGACCGCAAAAAATAAAAAAGTTCCATAAATAACAAAAAGAAACCAGAATCGGCGCCGACAGTGGTTCGGCTGTGGCTCCAGAGCAATCGGACCACAGATGTGACACGCCATTTGCGAGGTGAGCAATGGGCACCGTAGTAAACGCACTGCCTCCACAGACCCTTTATGTCACTATTCGTCGTGACGAATTGCGCCAGCTCAAAGCCGAACGCGAACAACTGCTCGACCAGGTCGCGCAATTGCGACGGTTGCTTGCCCAGGCACAATTGCCTGAGCAACCGCTAACGCGCTAATCCGACGGGGGCCTGAGTAACGATCCAGGTGCCGCGCTCGCACAAACAGCGATGCAACGACCACTGCGCAATACCGCGAAACGCTCGGCAGCATGCAAGGCATGCTCGACAACGCCAGTCAGATCCTGCCACTGCACAACCTCAAGGATGCGCTGGCAAACCAGCCCGCGACCCTGGTGCTGGTGATTGGCGAATCGACCAACCGTCAGCGCATGCTTGAGTTTCGATGAACTGGACCACAGCAAGAGCCTGGTCAGCGACAGTTTCAAACCGCGTCCGCTGTTGATCGGCAACCCTTATGAACGCGAGCAGAAGGCACTGATCGACTTCAGCCTGATGAAACCCAAGGCTGCTGCGCCTGCCGCTGTCAGTGCTTCAACCACCAAGCCGTAATCTCTTCAGGGGCTGGTTCCAGCCCCCTTTTTCTGCGCAACAGCGGCCAGACTCAAGAACCACCCCTCACCCTAACCCTCTCCCCAGGGGGGCGAGGGGACTGACCGAGGTGTTTACTCGAAATGTTGCGACCTGAAATATCGAGTCGAACTCAGGTTTTAAAAGCATGGAGATCTGCTCCCTTTCCCCCTCTCCCCCCTGGGGAGAGGGTTGGGGTGAGGGGTGGATTTCGGATCAGAACAGAGCATTTAGGCGCTGAGTTTTCTTAACTGACTGGCATCACCCCAAAGGTACCCTTTCTTGTTTAAAGCGCCTTGATCCAGAACAGCATCCGGCCATGAGCGGGATCGAACATCCCCGCCGAAAACCCGAACTTGCTATAGGAACCCTGTGCAATCGCGTTGCCTTCCAGCACTTCCAGAGTGATTTTGCAGCAGCCGCGCTGACGGGCAATGTCCTCGACCTTTTGCAGCATTTTCTGGCTCAGGCCCAGCCCGCGAAATTTTCCGACCACCATTACGTCGTGGATATTGACCAGTGGACGGCAAGCAAAGGTCGAGAAACCTTCGAAGCAATTCACCAGCCCGGCAGGCTCCCCGTGAACGAACGCCAGGACACTGAACGCATGGGGTCGCTTGGCCAGCTCGCCGGGCAACTGCTGCAAGACATCGGCCGATAATGGTGTGCCACCGCCCATCGGGTCTTCAGCGTAGTGATTCAGAACCAGACTGATCGCTTCGGCGTGTATCGGATTGGTGTAGCTGGCCTGGAGTACCAGGATTTCTGCGGATTCCATTTCCATCCTCGATCAAACAATGAGTGTGCATCCCTGCGCGCATCGTCTTCCTGCGCCTGGGTCAGACGACATTAGCGTGACTGGAACGCTTCGGACAACCGCCAAATCATCACAGCCCGGTGTTTTTAGCGCAATGCGCTACAGGGCAACGTCCTTCGTCACTCACGCGCACAAAAAGCAGGACCTTTCCGATTTTTACGAAAGATAAATACACAGAATATAAACAACAAAGCAGGCGACACGTTTTAAACATCGCTACACCACCGGAAAACAGGGCCTTCGCGCACATAACGCACTCAATAGCCCGCTGTAGGATTCCTACAACAAGGTTTTATCGGTCACCCAAAAGCATTGACAGTCCGTTTATATCCGGCACTCTTGTACCCAACGCAAACAAAAAACATGAGATTGCCAACTATGAACCACTCCCCTTTCCCTCTCGTCGAGATCAGCGGCACCCCCTTCGACCGCGGCCTCCAATACGGTCAAGCGGTCAGTCAGCGCATTCACAAAAGCATCGAGATCTACTCTGTCCAGCTGCTGAAGATGGGTTACACCTGGGCCGACATCCGTGGCTTTGCCAATGAGTTCGTGCCCAGCATCGAAGCATTCGAACCGGAATACGCTCAGGAAATGCGCGGTATCGCCGAGGGTGCAGGCTGCGATTTCGAAGCTATCGTGCTGATCAACGCCCGCACCGAGATCATCCAGCTGGGCCGACGCAAGGCTCGCCTGCCAGATCCGGATGGCTGCACTGGCGCGGTGATTCTGCCGACGGCATCGGCCGCCAACGAAGTGATTCACGGACAAAACTGGGACTGGCGCGCGGAATGTGCCGAGAGCGCCATTGTGCTGAAAGTCCTGCGCGAAGACGGCCCGGATGTACTGACCTTCACCGAAGCCGGCGGCCTGGCCCGCAACGGCTTGAACTCGATCGGCACCGCAATCACCGCCAACTACCTGGAGTCCGAACGCGACTACACCCAGGTCGGCGTGCCACTGCCATTCATTCGACGCAAGGCGCTGGAGGCCGCGCACTTCGCGCTGTCGATCAAGGTGGTCGCCACCACCCCCAAATCCACCTCCAACAACATGATGCTCAGTCACGCTGGCGGCTATGCGATCAACTTTGAATGCGCCCCGGATGAAGTCTTCCCGATTCAGGCCGAACAGGGGTTGCTGGTACACGCCAACCATTGGCAGAGCCCGGTGGCATTGGGCAAGTTGCGTGAAGCCGGCTTGAACAGCGTTCCCGAAAGCCTCTATCGCGACGTGCGTGTGCGGCAAATCCTCAGCGAAACGCCCGGGCAATTGACCGCCGAGCACCTGAAAAAAGCCTTCTTCGATGACTTCGGTACGCCGTGGGCGGTGTGTCGCCCGCCGCTTTCCAACATGGCCGGCAACCTGTCGGCCACCGTGGCCATGGTAGTGATGCGCCCGGCCAAGGGCTTGATGGAAGTCGCACCGCTGCCGGCCGTGAACCGCGAATTCACTGCCTATTCGCTGGCCATGGAGGGCGACATCAACCGCTACCTCAAGTAACTCACGCGACACCCTGCCCTGCGGGCGGCACGACAAGAACAATGACAATAAACAACTAACGGTTTGCGACGCCTGCCGGCTCTCACCGTCGCAAACCGCCAATGGAGAATCACTCCCGTGCATACATTCACTCGTATCGCCCTGACGCTAGGGTTCAGTAGCCTTGTCCTTGGCAGTCTCAGCGCCGAAGCTGCCAGCACCCTGCGTGTAGCCCTCAACGCGGATATTCGCAGCACCGATCCCGGCGTCAATCGCGACGAAAACACCGACGCGGTGATCCTGCACATTGTCGAAGGCCTGGTGGCTTACCGCGAAGACGCCTCGGTCGGCATGCTGCTGGCCAGCAAGGTCGAGGTGTCGGCCGATGGCCTCGAGTACCGCTTCACCCTGCGTGACGGGGTGAAGTTTCATAACGGCGCCGCCCTCACGTCCGCCGACGTGCTGTGGACCTGGAAACGCTATCTCGACCCGCAAACCCAATGGCGCTGTCTCGCAGATTTCGATGGCCGCGCGGTGGCAAAAGTCGCCGACATCAGCGCGCCGGATCCGTTGACCGTGGTTTTCACGCTGGACAAACCCAATGGCCTGTTCCTCGCACAAATGGCCCGTTCCGATTGCGGCGGCACCGGCATCCTGCACCCGTCCTCTGTCGATGCGAACGGCAAGTGGCAAGCGCCGATCGGTACCGGGCCGTTCAAGCTTGCCGAATGGATACCGGGGCAATATGTCGATCTGCAACGCTTTGCCGACTACAGCGCCCGCCCGGAGACAGGCACCGACGGCTACACCGGCAACAAGCAGGCGTTTATCGATAACCTGCGCTTCATGGTCATCCCCGATGCGGCAGCCGCCAAAGCCGCGTTGCAATCGAAAGGGGTCGACGTGCTGCCCGATGTCACGGTGATGGATGCCCACGAACTCGGCGCCTTGCCAGGCATCAAGACCTCCAGCAGCGCCAACATGTCGCTCAACGCCCTGCTGTTCCAGACCCGCGATCCACTGCTCAAGGACGTGCGTATTCGGCGTGCCATCGCGCTGTCGCTGGACAGCGAACAAATGGTCCAGGCACTCACCGAAGGCACGTCCCACGCCAACAGCTCGGTGGTGCCAGACACCAGCCCCTACCACAAGAACGTTCAGAAGCTGGGCTACAAAGCCAACATCGAAGAAGCCAAACGCCTGCTCAAGGAAGCCGGTTACAACGGCCAGCCGCTGAAAATCATCACCAACAAACGCTACCAGAGCGTGTTCGACATGGCGGTACTGAGCCAGGCCATGGCCCAGGCAGCCGGGTTGAACATCGATATCGAAACCCTCGAATGGGGCACGCAACTGGAGCGCTACCAGAGCGGTGCGTACCAGATCATGGCGTTCTCCTATTCGGCGCGTTTTGACGCGGCGCTGAACTTCGAGTCGGTGATGGGCGACAAAAACCAGCAACCCCGCAAGGTCTGGGACAACCCCCAGGCGCAGGGCTGGATGCTTGAGTCCATGCGCGAAATCGTACCGGTCAAACGTCAGGCACTGTTCGATCAGCTGCACCGACAGATGCTCGCCGATGTGCCGATGGTGGTGATGTACAACGGCAGCACCGTCGGTGCCTTTCAGGATCGGGTCGAAGGTTACCGCTCCTGGCCCATCGCCAAACCGCGCCTGTGGGGCGTGAAACTGGCCGACTAGGAGATCGATCATGTTGCGATTTATCGCTCAACGCCTGGCACTGTCGGTGCCAACCCTGTTGCTGATCTCCGTGGTGGTGTTCGCGTTGATCCGCTTCATCCCCGGCGACCCGGCGCTGCTGATGCTCGGCGATATGGCCGACCCGCAAAGCCTGGCCAGCACCCGCGCGGCATTGGGGCTGGATCACTCGATTGGCGTGCAGTTCGTGTATTGGTTGCAGTCGGTGCTCAGTGGCGACCTCGGCGTGTCGATCACCAGCAAACAACCGGTGCTCGAACTGATCCTCGACCGCTTCTCGGTCAGCGCCAGCATCGTGCTGGTGGCGGTTCTGCTGGCGGCGTTGATTGCCGTTCCAGCAGGCCTGTTCGCGGCCTGGAAACAGGACAGCGCGCTGGATCTGGGGCTGGTCACCGGCGCAACCCTGTTGCTGTCGATTCCTAGCTTCTGGCTCGGTTTGCTGTTGCTCTACGCGTTCGGGATCAAGCTCAACTGGCTGCCCGTGGTCGGTTATGTGCCGTTCGCCCAGAATCCCGGTGAAGCCGTGACCTATCTGGTGCTGCCGATTGTCACCCTGACGCTGGTGGAATTGGGCGCCATTACCCGGATGGCCCGGGCCAGCACCATCGAGGTGCTACGGCTCGAATACATCGCCCACGCCAGAGCCAAGGGTTTATCGGAACGCGCGGTGCTGTGGCGTCACGCCCTGCCGAATGCCTTTGCGCCAACCTGGACCTTGATCGGCCTGATCCTCGGCAATTTGCTGGGCGGCATCGCAGTGCTGGAAACAGTGTTCACCCTGCCCGGCATCGGTCGCTTGATGGTCGACGCCATCTTTGCTCGCGACTACCCCGTGCTGCAAGGCTGCCTGCTGTTGATCACCTTCATCTACGTGGCGGTCAACCTGCTGGTGGACCTGCTCTATCCACTCTTCGACCCGAGGGTGAAGCTATGACTGTCTCCCTGTCTTCCGCGAACCCTGTACCTGCGCGTCGCCCGCTGCGCTGGCCACCGGCAAACGCCTTGATCGGCGGCACGTTGCTGGTGTTGTTGATCAGCATGGCGCTGCTCGGTGTGCTCTGGACACCTTACGACCCGCTGAAAATCGATCTGCTGTCTCGCCTCAAGGCACCCTCGGCGCTGCATTGGCTAGGCACCGACGAGTTTGGCCGTGACGTGCTCAGCCGCTTGATCATCGGTGCGCGCACCAGTTTGTGGATCAGCTTGCTGACGGTGTGCCTGGCGCTGTTTTTCGGCAGCGTAATCGGCATGCTCGCCGGCTACCTGCGGGGCTGGACCGATCGAGTTCTGATGATGATCAATGATGCATTGCTGGCATTCCCCGGCATCCTGATGGCGCTGGGCTTGATGGCGATCATCGGGGCCAGCCAGTACGGCATCGTTTTGGCCTTGAGCATCGCCTACACGCCGTCGGTGGTTCGAGTGGTGCGCGGCAGCGTGCTGTCGCTGCGTGAACGCGAGTTCATCGAAGCCTCACGGGTGATCGGCAATTCGGAGCTCTACACACTGTACCGCCACGTTGCACCCAACTGTGTCGCGCCGCTGTGCGTGCTCGCCACCAGCATGTTCGGCTGGACGCTGCTGTCGGAAAGTGCCTTGAGCTTCCTCGGCCTGGGTGTTCCGCCACCCGCAGCGACCTGGGGCAACATGCTCGCCGCCAGCCGACCGTACATTGCCAACGCCACCTGGCTCGGCCTGTTCCCGGGGTTGTTCATCGCCCTGGCGCTGGTCGCCATCAACCTGTTCGGCGACGCCCTGCGCGACCGCCTCGACCCTCGAATGAGCCGTTGATCATGCCCAGTCAAAAACCGTTGCTTGAAGTCGACCACCTGCTGATCCGCGCTGGCGCCGAAGGCCCGTTGGCGGTCAACGACCTGAGTTTCACCGTCGCACCCGGCGAGATTGTCGCGCTGGTGGGCGAGTCCGGGAGCGGCAAGACTATGGCCGCTCGCGCCGCGATTGGCCTGCTGCCACAGCCGATGGCGGTCTGTGGCGGTGCGATCCACTTCGAAGGCCAGGACCTCAATCAGTTGAGCTGTGCGCAACTGCGTGGCATCCGCGGAGCGCGAGTCGGCATGGTGTTCCAGGAGCCGATGGTTTCGCTCAACCCGGCCATCCGCATTGGCGAGCAAATGGCCGAAGGTCTGCGCCTGCACACCGACCTGAACAAGGCACAGATTCGCCAACGCTGCGTGGACATGCTCACCCGCATCGGCATCAGCGATCCCGAGCACTGCCTGAATGCCTACCCCCATGAGTTTTCCGGCGGCATGCGCCAGCGGATCATGCTCGCCTCGGTGATGCTGCTGCGCCCGGCGCTGCTGATTGCCGACGAGCCCACCACCGCCCTCGATTGCCTGGCGCAGCTGGACGTGATCGAACTGATGCTGGAGCTGACCCGCGAGCAAGGCACGGCGATCCTGTTCATCAGCCACGACCTGTCGCTGGTGGCGCGTTACGCCCACAAGGTGGTGGTCATGCGCCACGGCCAGGCGGTGGAACAAGGCTCGATCAATCATATTCTGCTGGCCCCGCAACATGCCTACACCCGCCAATTGCTCGAAGCGCTGCCCAAGCGTGGCGAACTGGCCGCGTTGCCAGCGACCGACAAACCCTTGGTGGAAATTAACGGCGTCAGTATCGAGCATCCGGGGCATGCACGGTTCTGGGGTAAATCTCAGCCCAAACGCGCCGTGCACAGTGCCAACCTGAGCATCGCCCCCGGTGAAACCCTGGCGCTGGTCGGGGGCAGCGGCTCGGGCAAAACCACACTGGGTCGTGCGCTGGTGGGACTGGTCAAACCCTGTGCCGGCGAGATTCGCTTCAAGGGCATCGATATCCTCAAGGCCGGTCAGCGCGATCATCGGCTGCAATGCCAGATGATCTTTCAAGACCCCTACTCGTCCCTCGATCCGCGGATGCGCATTGGCGAAACCCTCGCCGAACCGTTGCGCCATCTGCCGGAGCTGAGCGAGGAACAAAAACGTCAGCGTGTCGCCACTACGCTGGTGGATATCGGTTTGTCGGAAGCGTTCATGGAGCGCTTTCCCCATCAACTGTCGGGCGGTCAACGCCAGCGAGTGGCCATCGGTCGAGCACTGGTGCGGCACCCGCAACTGGTGATCGCCGACGAACCGATCTCGGCGCTGGACATGACTATCCAGAAGCAGATCCTTGAACTGTTCGAGCGCTTGCAGGCGCAGTACGGCTTTGCTTGCCTGTTCATTTCCCATGACCTGGCGGCCGTCGAACGCATTGCCCATCGGGTCGCGGTCATGTACCAGGGCCATATCGTGGAAATCGGCAGCCGCGAAGCGGTCTTCGATAAACCCTTGCACCCCTACACCCGCCAATTACTGGCAGCCGCAAGCCCACTGGAACAATTGGCAAGCGGCGGTTACCGGCTGCGACCAAAACCCGAAAACCTGCAGCCCACACCTTAGTCATCACTGACTTCACCTCGGACGCCTTCAGACACCACTGAATGCGTCCATGGCGAAGCCATGCCCGAAAAACAACAACGAGCCCTCACAGGAGCCAACACCATGAACGCCAGACTCATGCAGCACTTGACCTTGATCGGCGGCACCAGCCTGCTGCCGATGGCCGCCGAAGCGGAATTCCTCAAGGACAGCAAGGCCACGCTGGACTCGAAAAACTACTACTTCAACCGCGACTACCGCGAAGGCGATGGCCAGTCCAAGCGTGATGAATGGGCCCAGGGATTTCTGCTGAACCTGCAATCGGGCTACACCGAAGGCACGGTCGGCTTTGGCCTGGACGCACTTGGCATGCTCGGGCTGAAGCTCGACTCCAGCCCGGATCGCTCCGGCAGCGGTTTGTTGTCCCGAGAAAGCACAGCCGAACCGGGCAAACCGAGTTACGCCAGACGTGCCCACGACAGCTATTCCAAGGTAGGCCTGACCGCCAAGGCCCGCGTTGCCAAGAGCGAGCTGCGAATCGGCCATTTGCTGCCTGACTTGCCGCTGCTGCAACCGAACACCAGCCGAGTCCTGCCGCAGAGCTTCGAAGGCGCCCTGCTCAGCTCCAGCGACATCAAGGGCCTGACCTTACGCGGCGGGCAGATCGATCAGGTCAAACAGCGGGAATCGACCGACTACGAAAAGATGGGGCTGACCAGCCAGAACGGCGCTTACAAGAGCTCGGCAAAAAGCGATGAATTCCGTTTCGGCGGCGCTGATTACCGGTTCAACCCTACGCTGACAGGCAGTTATTACTACGCGCAGCTTGAGGACATTTATCAGCAGCACTATGTCGGTCTCAAGCACAGCCTGGCGCTGGGCGGCGGTACGCTGAAAAGCGATATCCGCTATTTCAGCGCCGACGCTGCCGGTGCAGGCCTGGCCGGCACCGTCGACAACCGCGCGTTGAGCACACGCTTCATGTATGCGATTGCCGGACACTCCATCGGTGGTGGCTTCCAGCAGCAGTACGGTGAAACACCCTTTGCCTACGTCGACGGCAGCAACACCTACCTGTTCACCGAATACCAACTGAGCAACTTCTCGCAAACCAGGGAACGCGCCTGGCACGCCCGCTACGATTTTGACTTTGCTACGGTGGGCATTCCGGGGCTGCTGTTCTCCACACGCTACGCCAAGGGCGATCAGGCGCAGATCAAAAAATTTGTCGGCGAAGGCCGGGAGTGGGAACGAGACATCGACCTGGGCTACACCATCCAGAGCGGCCCGCTGAAGAACGTCAGCGCCCGCTGGCGCAACGGTATGAGCAAAAGCAACTACCAACGCGACACCAACGAAAACCGCTTGGTCCTCAGTTACAGCGTCAAACTGTGGTAAGACGATATTAAAGATCACAGGCTGCACCATCTCCAACAAAGGGCTGGCGTAGCCTGCGGTCTCTTCAAGTGCAAAAAAGTATCAGCGCAAGTGCTACCAATGATTTGTCATCGCGTGTGTTGAGGGCTGTAATCAGCCTCAGATTCTTCCTACCTCCGGAAGACACAAAAACAATAACTGTCCTTCTGCTGCCCCCAGGGCTCAGAAGAGGAGTGCGCGATGAAACCCACTGTAAAAGCTCTGCTTGCCTGCACCTGCATGACCCTCAGCAGCGTCAGCCTTGGCGCACAAACCCTGACCATTGCCACCGTCAACAACAGCGACATGATCCGCATGCAAAAGCTCTCGAAAACCTTCGAGGCCGAGCACCCGGAGATCAAGCTCAATTGGGTGGTACTGGAAGAAAACGTCCTGCGTCAGCGCCTGACCACCGACATCGCCACCCAGGGCGGCCAGTTCGATGTGTTGACGATCGGCATGTACGAAGCTGCACTGTGGGGCGCCAAGGGCTGGCTGGAGCCGATGAAGGATCTCCCCGCCAGTTACGCGCTCGACGACGTATTCCCTTCCGTGCGTGAAGGCCTGTCGGTCAAGGGCACGCTCTACGCCCTGCCGTTCTATGCCGAAAGCTCCATGACCTATTACCGCACCGACCTGTTCAAGAACGCAGGCCTGGCCATGCCCGAGCATCCGACCTGGGAGCAGATCGGCGAATTCGCCAGCACACTCAACAAACCCGACCAGGAACAGTACGGAATCTGCCTGCGTGGCAAGGCCGGCTGGGGCGAGAACATGGCGCTGATCACCACCATCGCCAACGCCTATGGCGCACGCTGGTTCGATGAGAAATGGCAGCCGGAATTCAGCGGCCCCGAGTGGAAGAACGCGCTGAACTTCTACGCCGACACCATGAAAAAGTCCGGCCCACCGGGTGCTTCCAGCAACGGTTTCAACGAGAACCTCGCGCTGTTCAACAGCGGCAAGTGCGCGATCTGGGTCGACGCCAGCGTTGCCGGTTCGTTCGTCACCGACAAGACTCAAAGCAAAGTCAGCGACCACGTCGGCTTCACCTACGCGCCCCATCAAGTGACCGACAAAGGCTCGGCCTGGTTGTACTCCTGGGCACTGGCGATTCCCACCAGCTCCAAAGCCAAGGATGCAGCGAAAACCTTCAGCGCCTGGGCCACCTCCAAAGAATACGGTGCACTGGTGGCCGAGAAGGACGGCATCGCCAACGTGCCGCCTGGCACTCGCGCCTCGACCTACAGCGAGGCCTACATGAATGCCGCGCCGTTCGCCAAGGTCACGCTGGAATCGCTGAAGGTTGCCGATCCAGGCAAACCGACCCTCAAGCCGGTGCCCTACATCGGCATCCAGTTGGTGACCATTCCTGAGTTCCAGGCCGTTGGTACGCAGGTCGGCAAGCTGTTCTCCGCCGCGCTGATCGGCCAGACCACCGTCGACCAGGCCCTGGCGGCCGCCCAGCAAACCACCGAACGTGAAATGAAGCGCGCCGGTTATCCCAAATAACCGACTGACATCTAATTGTGGCGAGGGAGCTTGCTCCCGCTGGGCCGGTCCGCGTTCGGGCGAAGCGGCCCCAAAAACGGCGAATGCGATTTGTCAGCGAACGCATCGACGAGATTGGCGTGGGCTTTGCCCACGAGCGGGAGCAAGCTCCCTCGCCACAGGAAACTCGCTGTACAACGAGTAAGTGATCGCCATGAATACCTCGACTCTCAAAGCACATATGGATATCCCGGCGCCGCTGCGGAAAAGCCGGCTGGCCAACCCGGGCTGGTTTCTGGTCAGCCCTTCGGTGGCCCTGTTGCTGCTGTGGATGATCGTACCGCTGGGCATGACCCTGTACTTTTCGCTGATCCGCTACAACCTGCTGTACCCCGGCGACAACGCGTTCGTCGGGCTGGAGAACTTCAGCTACTTCCTGACCGACTCGGGCTTCCTGCCGGGCGCCACCAACACCTTGCTCTTAGTCGGCAGTGTGCTGCTGATCAGCGTGGTGTTCGGCGTATTGATCAGCGCCTTGCTGGAGGCCAGTGAGTTCCTGGGTCGCGGCATCGTGCGGGTGATGTTGATCTCGCCATTCTTCATCATGCCCACCGTCGGCGCGCTGATCTGGAAGAACCTGATTTTCCATCCGGTCTCGGGGATTCTCGCGGCCGTGTGGAAGCTCTTCGGTGCGCAACCGGTGGACTGGCTCGCGCACTACCCGCTGCTGTCGATCATCATCATTGTCTCGTGGCAATGGCTGCCCTTCGCGATCCTGATCCTGATGACCGCCATGCAGTCGCTCGACCAGGAACAGAAAGAAGCCGCGCGCCTGGATGGTGCCGGCCCCATCGCGATCTTCTGGCACCTGACCCTGCCGCACCTGGCACGGCCGATTGCAGTGGTGGTGATGATCGAAACCATCTTCCTGCTCTCGGTATTCGCCGAAATCTTCACCACCACCAACGGCGGCCCCGGCTACGCCTCGACCAACCTCGCCTACCTGATCTACAACCAGGCGCTGGTGCAGTTCGACGTCGGCATGGCCTCGGCCGGTGGCTTGATTGCGGTGGTGATTGCCAACATCGCGGCGATCATCCTGGTGCGGATGCTCGGCAAAAACCTGACTGACAAAGCCTGAGGCCTGCCATGACTCTTCAACAATCCCGTCGCCTGCAAAGCCTGTTGCTCGGCACCCTGGCCTGGGCCATCGCGATCCTGATTTTCTTCCCGATCTTCTGGATGGTGCTGACCAGTTTCAAAACCGAAATCGATGCGTTCGCCACGCCGCCGCAGTTCATCTTCACGCCAACTTTAGAGAACTACCTGCACATCGAGGAGCGCAGCGGCTACTTCAGTTTTGCCTGGAACTCGGTGGTGATTTCGTTCAGCGCCACCGCCCTGTGCCTGCTGATTGCGGTGCCGGCGGCGTACTCCATGGCGTTCTACGAAACCCAGCGCACCAAAGGCACGCTGCTGTGGATGCTCTCGACCAAGATGCTGCCGCCGGTGGGCGTGCTGATGCCGATCTACCTGCTGGCCAAGAGTTTCGGCCTGCTCGATACGCGGATCGCGCTGATCATCATCTACACGCTGATCAACCTGCCGATTGTGGTCTGGATGATTTACACCTACTTCAAGGACATTCCCAAGGACATCCTCGAAGCCGCCCGCCTGGATGGCGCCACCCTCTGGCAGGAAATGCTCCGGGTGCTGCTGCCGATTGCCAAGGGCGGCCTGGCTTCGACCGTGTTGCTGTCGCTGATCCTGTGCTGGAACGAGGCGTTCTGGTCACTGAACCTGACCTCGTCGAAAGCCGCGCCATTGACCGCGTTGATCGCCTCGTACTCCAGTCCCGAAGGGTTGTTCTGGGCCAAGTTGTCGGCGGTCTCGACGCTGGCCTGCGCACCGATCCTGATCTTCGGCTGGATCAGTCAAAAGCAGCTTGTGCGCGGCCTGTCGTTCGGCGCCGTGAAATAACGCCCCTTTCGAATCATTAAAAGCGGAGGCCCATCATGGCCCACCTGAAAATCAAGAATCTGCAAAAAGGTTTCGAAGGCTTTTCCATCATCAAAGGCATCGACCTTGAAGTGAACGACCGCGAGTTCGTGGTGTTCGTCGGCCCGTCCGGCTGCGGTAAATCAACCCTGCTGCGGCTGATCGCCGGTCTGGAAGAAGTCACTGCCGGCACCATCGAACTGGACGGACGCGACATCACCGAAGTCAGCCCGGCCAAGCGCGATCTGGCGATGGTGTTCCAAACCTATGCCCTCTACCCGCACATGAGCGTGCGCAAGAACATGTCTTTCGCCCTCGACCTGGCCGGGGTGAACAAGGCCGAGGTGGAGAAAAAGGTCAACGAAGCGGCACGGATTCTCGAGCTCGGGCCGATGCTCGAACGCAAGCCGAAACAGCTCTCCGGTGGTCAGCGTCAGCGCGTGGCGATTGGCCGGGCGATTGTGCGCAACCCGAAAATCTTCCTGTTCGATGAACCACTCTCCAACCTCGATGCCGCCCTGCGGGTTCAGATGCGCCTGGAACTGGCGCGGCTGCATAAAGAACTGCAAGCGACGATGATTTACGTAACCCACGACCAGGTCGAAGCCATGACCCTGGCTGACAAAGTCGTGGTGCTCAATGGTGGCCGGATCGAGCAGGTCGGCTCACCGCTGGAGCTCTATCACCAGCCGGCCAACCTGTTTGTCGCAGGCTTTCTCGGCACCCCGAAAATGGGCTTTCTCAAGGGCAGGGTCACCCGTGTCGAACGCCAGAACTGCGAAGTGCTACTGGACGCCGGCACTCGCATCACATTGCCACTGAGCGGTGCCAACCTGAGCATTGGCGGCGCGGTGACACTGGGTATTCGCCCGGAACATCTGGAACTGGCGCAGCCCGGCGACTGCACCTTGCAAGTCACCGCCGACGTCAGCGAACGCCTGGGCAGCGACACCTTCTGCCACGTGCTGACCGCCTCCGGTGAAGCGCTGACCATGCGCATTCGCGGGGATCTGGCGAGCCGTTATGGCGAACAACTGAGCCTGCACCTGGACGCCGAACACTGCCACTTATTCGATGCCAACGGGGTGGCGGTGGCCAGACCGCTGCGCGCCGCTGCCTGATTGCCGAGATCCGACATGAAACTGAACAAGCCCAACCTTACCCGCCTGGCACCTGAAGTGGCTCTGCCCGCGTACACCCTGAGTGCGACTCGCCAAGGTATCGCACACATCGGCGTCGGCGGTTTCCATCGCGCCCATCAGGCCTATTACACCGATGCCTTGATGAACACTGGAGAAGGCCTGGACTGGAGCATCTGCGGCATCGGCCTGCGTGCCGAAGATCGCCGCGCCCGGGATGACCTGGCCAGCCAGGACTATCTGTTCACCCTGTTCGAGCTGGGCGATAGCGGCGACACCGAAGTACGGGTCATCGGTGCCATCAGCGACATGCTGCTGGCCGAAGATGGTACCCAGGCGCTGATCGATAAACTCGCCAGCCCGGACATTCGCATCGTCTCGCTGACCATCACCGAGGGGGGTTATTGCATTGACGACAGCACGGGTGAGTTCATGGCCCAGCTGCCACAGATCCAGCATGACCTGGCGCATCCGAACGCACCGAAAACCGTGTTCGGTTTCCTCTGTACAGCCCTGGCCAAACGCCGCGCCGCCGGCACTCCAGCGTTCACCTTGATGTCCTGCGATAACCTGCCGCACAACGGTGCGGTCACCCGTAAGGCGCTGCTGGCCTTCGCCGCCCTGCGCGATGCCGACCTGCGGGACTGGATCGCCGCACACGTCAGCTTCCCCAACGCCATGGTCGACCGCATTACCCCAATGACCAGCTCGGCTCACCGCTTGCACCTGCACGATGAGCACGGCATCGACGATCTATGGCCAGTGGTCTGCGAACCCTTCGTGCAATGGGTGCTGGAAGACAACTTCGTCAACGGTCGCCCGGCCTGGGAAACAGTCGGCGTGCAGTTCACCGACGACGTCACCCCTTATGAAGAGATGAAAATCAAACTGCTCAACGGCAGCCATCTGGCCCTGACCTACCTGGGCTTTCTCAAGGGCTATCGCTTCGTCCACGAAACCATGAATGACCCGCTGTTCGTGCGTTACATGCGCGCCTACATGGACCTGGACGTAACGCCGCAATTAGCACCGGTGCCGGGTATCGATCTGACGCAGTACAAGAACACCCTGGTCGAACGGTTCTCCAATCAGGCGATTGCCGATCAACTGGCGCGGGTTTGCTCTGACGGCTCGTCGAAGTTTCCGAAATTCACCGTACCGACCATCAACTGCTTGATTGCCGATGGCCGCGAGACCCGGCGCGCGGCGTTGGTGGTGGCAGCGTGGGCGATCTATTTGAAGGGCGTGGATGAGAATGGCGATACCTACCCGATTCCCGACCCGCGGGCAGAGTTCTGTCAGGCGCTGGTGGCCGATGATGCGTTGATCACTCAGCGGATGCTGGAGGTTGAGGAAATCTTTGGCACGGCGATCCGCCATTCTGCGGAGTTTGTTGCAGCTTTTGAATGGTGCTGCAACAGCTTGCGTGAGCATGGCGTGACGCGGACGCTGGAACGGGTGTTGGCCGGTTGATCGTTTCCACGCGCAGCAAAGGAATGTAACCCGTGACGCTCCGCGTCACATCCAGAAGCGGACGCAGAGCGTCCATTGAGGCATTCCCACGCGGAGCGTGGGAACGATC
The DNA here is from genome assembly GCF_018986375.1 of Pseudomonas sp. CVAP#3. NCBI lineage: Bacteria > Pseudomonadati > Pseudomonadota > Gammaproteobacteria > Pseudomonadales > Pseudomonadaceae > Pseudomonas > Pseudomonas sp. CVAP#3. The sequence continues at coordinate 78,195 of NZ_JAHMSC010000014.1, read as the reverse complement.
TTTGGCAGGGTGTTTCCATGGCAAACCAACTATTCCTCGGCATCGACTGCGGCACCCAGGGCACCAAAGCGCTGATCCTCGATTCGCGCAGCGGTAAAGTTCTCGGCCAAGGCGCCGCCGCCCACAGTCTGATCAGCGGCGCCAATGGCCGTCGTGAACAAGACCCGGCCCAATGGCTTGAAGCCTTGACCCTAGCCACTCGCCAAGCCTTACTCGCCGCCAACATCAGCGGTCAGGAGATTCTCGGCATCGGCGTCTCAGGCCAGCAACACGGCCTGGTCCTGCTCGATGAACAAGGCCAGGTACTGCGCCCGGCCAAGCTCTGGTGCGACACCGAAACCACCGCAGAAAACCATCGGTTGCTGACTCATCTGGGCGGCGAAAGCGGCTCGTTGGAACGTCTCGGCGTGGCCATCGCACCGGGCTATACCGTGTCCAAACTGTTGTGGACCCAAGAGCAGCATCCGCAGATTTTCGCCCGCATCGCTCACATTCTGTTGCCCCACGACTACCTCAACTATTGGCTGACCGGGCGCTGCTGCAGCGAGTTCGGTGACGCGTCAGGTACTGGCTACTTCAATGTGCGAAGCCGCCAATGGGATGTAGAGCTACTGGGCGACATCGACCCCAGTGGCCGCTTGCAAGCGGCGCTGCCCAAACTGCTGGAGGCACATCAGGCGGTCGGCACGATTTTGCCGGACATCGCCGAACGGTTGGGCATCAATCCAAAGGCGCTGGTTGCCAGCGGTGGCGGTGACAACATGATGGGCGCCCTCGGCACCGGCAATATCCAGCCCGGTGCAATCACCATGAGCCTGGGCTCTTCGGGCACTGTGTATGCCTACGCCGAACAGCCCAACGTCAGCCCGGACGCGTCAGTCGCAACGTTCTGCTCCTCCAGTGGCGGCTGGCTACCGTTGATTTGCACGATGAACCTGACCAACGCAACCAGCGCCGTGCGTGAACTGTTCAATCTCGACCTCTCACAATTCAATGCCCGGGTCGAGCAATCACCGATTGGCGCCGAAGGCGTGAGCATGCTGCCGTTCCTCAATGGCGAGCGCGTCCCCGCCCTGCCCCATGCCACCGGCAGCCTGCTGGGGCTGAACATGAGCAACCTGACCCAGGCCAACCTCTGCCGCGCGGTGGTTGAAGGCACCACCTTCGGCTTGCGTTATGGTCTGGACCTATTGCGTCACAACGGATTGCAGAGCCGCAGCATTCGCCTCACCGGTGGTGGCTCAAAAAGCCCGGCATGGCGGCAGATGGTCGCCGACATCATGAACACCCCGGTGGTGTGCACCGAACACAGCGAGGCCGCAGCCCTCGGTGCAGCGATTCAGGCGGCGTGGTGCGAGTCGGCCGCCGGTACCCAGCAAAGTCTGTTGGCGTTGTGCGAGCGCTGTGTCAGCCTCGACCCCACCAGCGAAACCCAACCCGCTGCGGCGAATGTAGCGGCCTACCAACAGGCCTATGAGCGTTATCGCCAACAGGTCGCAACCCTTTAAAGAGTGAACAACTATGTATCTGGTGTGTGGAGAAGCACTGTTCGATTTCTTCAGCGAAAACGCGGCCAGCGGTCAGGCCTCAACAGTGAATTACAAGGCAATTGCTGGCGGATCACCATTCAACGTGGCGGTCGGCTTACGTCGATTGGGGGTGGACTCGGCGCTGTTCGCCGGGCTGTCCACCGACTACCTCGGCCGTCGCTTGCAGCAGGTGTTAGCTGACGAAGGGGTGCGTGCGGATTATTTGCTGGACTTCGACGCGCCAACCACCCTGGCGATGGTCGCGGTCGGTGCCAACGGCTCGCCACATTACAGCTTTCGCGGTGAAGGTTGCGCTGATCGCCAGCTCACGCTCGCCCATCTGCCAGAGTTGAGCGATGAGGTGCGCGGTCTGCACATCGGCTCGTTCTCGCTGGTGGTGCAACCGATTGCCGACACGCTGCTGACGCTGGTACGTCGGGAAAGCGGCAAACGCCTGATCAGCCTCGATCCGAATGTACGGCTCAATCCCGAGCCGGACATCGAATTGTGGCGTTCGCGGATTGCCGAGTTGATGAAATACGCCGACCTGATCAAGGTCAGCGACGAAGACTTGAGCCTGCTGTATCCGGGTCGCGAGCCGCAGAGCGTGATCGACGGCTGGCTCGAACATCGCTGTCAATTGGTGTTCCTGACCCGTGGCGGCCAGGGTGCGACGGTGTTCAGCCGTCGTCATGGCAGTTGGTCCGCGCCGGCAAGCAAGGTGGTCATTGCCGACACCGTCGGTGCCGGCGACACCTTCCAGGCCGCATTGATCACCTGGCTGACCGAGCAACAGCTCGATTCAGTCGACGGCTTGCAGCGCTTGAGCCGCGAACAGATCGACGCGATGCTCAGGTTCGCCATCAGCGCAGCCGCCCTGACGTGCAGCAAGACCGGGCCGGATTTGCCGTACCGGCATCAGTTGGAAATGCGCTGAATGTGAGGGCCTCTTCGCGAGCAAGCTTTGCTCCTACAGGTCATGTGTTACTTGACGACATTGATCACCCGTAGGCGCAAGGCTTGCCCGCGAAAGCGGTCTACCTCACACCACCACTCTCACTGTCACAACACTGAGAAGTTGTAACTCACAATCAACCGGGTCTCATCCACATCCCGGGCGAACTTCTCGTAGTTGGTCCGATACGTCGCGTTGCGCAGCCGCAGGCTCAGATCCTTGAACGTCCCGCTCTGCACTACATACTTGAGCTCGCTGTCGCGCTCCCACTCCTTGCCTTCCTGCTCGCTGCCCGGCACCTTGATGTGATCGCCATTCACATAACGGGTCAGGAAGCTCAAGCCATTGAGGCCGACGGCCTTGAAGTCGTAGTCGTAGCGCAGCTGCCAGGAGCGTTCCTGGGCTGCAGCGAAGTCGTTGACCTGCACATAGTTGACCAGATACGGGTTACTGCCATCCAGGTACGGCATCGAGTTGTCACCGATCATTCGCTGCCAGCCGGCGCTTAGCGTGTGACTGTCGATGGCGTAGCCGAGCATGCCACTCAAGGCGCGGTTCTCGATGGAGCCAGCGCGAGCGACACCGATGTCGGCACTATCGAGTACGCGCAGATCAGCCTTCAACAGACCCGAGCCTAACGGCTGGTTGGCCAGCAAACCGACAAAGTGCTGACGGTAGATGTCTTCCAGTTCGGCGTAGTGATACTGACCGGTCAGGCGCTCGTTGATCTTGTAATCGATGCCATACATATCGAAGTGATCAGCCGTGACGTTGCAGGCATAACGCTTGTTCTTGCAGTGCACGCGGATGTCCTGGGCGTCGGTGGAATCCCGGGCGGTGTACTTGTCCAGGCGCGCGGCCGTGAAGGTCAGATCCTTGAGCTCTTTCGATGTGAGCATTGCACCGTTGAACATCGTTGGCAGCAGGCGACCGTCGTTGTACTTCAACAGCGGTAGATCCGGTAGCAACGCGCCGTACTTCAGAACGCTTTGCGAGACGCGGACTTTGGCCGTCAGGCCCAGCTTGGCGTATTGGTCTTTCGAGCCTCGCGGGTTCTCCCCGGTGGACGGCAACAAGCCGCTGTTGCTGCTGTCGGGGCTGGAATCGAGCTTGAGCCCGAGCATGCCCAACGCATCGACGCCGAACTCTACTGTGCCTTCGGTGTAGCCCGATTGCAGATTGAGAATGAAACCCTGAGCCGACTCGTCACGCTTCGACGCACCCTGCTCGTTCGAGGTATGACCATCACGAAAATCGCGGTTGAAATACACCGTGCGCGATTCGACTTTGACGCTGCTGTCTTCGATAAAACCGCTGGCCTGGGACTGCGCGGTAAAACCTGCGCACAGGACTAAAGCGCCGAAGCCCAGAACCGGGCACGGTGTGATGAGGGGAAACGGGGGACGCATGAGAAAAAAAGCTCCAACAGCGCATCTTTGCGACAGGACAATCAGCCAACACAAATAGCGTTCATCCAGCGAAAAGGTTCGCTGCGATGAAGTGAAAAGTTACGGGGGTGATCGCCAATGGTGGCAGATGGCTGCTAGCTGATACAGACGACTTTAGTCTGAAAATGACTGCCAATTACTGCCCGCCGATAAGTTACCGATAGCGCTTAATGAACACGTACTATTTGCCGCCCCCCGAATTCATTGGCCTGAACCCTGTAAATAGGCGTTTTCCCGATACCCGTCACTGCCCGCATCTAGGTCATTTGCACCTTGAGCCAGTAGGTTTAATCCTGCACCATCGCCGCCTGGTTACTCAAAGGACGGAATCAAAGGCATGCTGGATGCTAACGCTACCCATATTTCTCTCACCCTCGAAGGTGTTTGGCCTGGTCTACCGCATCACTCAGGGTGATTCGGGCAAAAGCCTGACGCGCTACAGCATCAGCCTGACCTCGCCGCTCAACTACCTGCGACACAACCATGACCAGCAGATTTTCCCGCAACCGCTGGATTGAAACTTCAGAAGGATGGAGGCCCTGTCAAGGTACCGAAAAGTCAAACCGTTGTCAGAATCCGCCTACTTTCAAGAAATTCAGAATGGGCGGACGCGAATGCACAATCTACCCGACCTGCAAGAGTAACTAATGAGCTCAATATTTTTATTACGTTGCATTGGGTCTGTTTTTTTTCTTGCTCTCCCATTGGTTGGCGCGTGCAGCATGGCTGGGCAGGTCGCCAAGGACGCCGTCGAGGATGCGACCAGTCATTATGGGGGCGAACACTTCACATTAATCGCAACAACCCCGGCTAATTTCGAATTCACATCAAAAGCACAATACGCACCACGCTCCGGCCAGGATTGCAAAACTCATATCACTGCCTTGGGTGGAGAAATAATCAGACACAAGCAAAAAACAGAACACATTACGGCCAAAGATACTATCCAGACTGCCAGTTTCGAAATACCTCTTGAATATCATATCGCTGGATGCGCCATGGATTTAACTCGCATAGATACCAGCATCGACGGCAGATATGGACCAACCTCTCTAGACATCGGCGGCGACGGTGGCGGGATAACCATCCGGGATATTGCCGAGCGAGATATTAAAAAAGAAACAGAATCAAGTGAGGCTAATTTTCGTGGCGTTTGCAGTTGGATGTTTCAGTTGAGCGTGGCTAGAATCAAAAAAAACGGCATATCCAAAATATTATCGTGTAGTGCCGCAGACGATCAATGGAGAGTGCCGGAAGATCGGTTCAGTAAGAAAAAACCCGGCGGCGCTATAAACCGTAGTGATTTACCGGGGAAAGTAGTCCGTCTCGAAATGCGCTACTCAGCCGATGAAAAGCCTGCATTCGACAATAAGTGGCAAAGATTCCCAAACGGCTGGAAACCGTGCCTTGGCAAAGGAGTAGATGATCCTTACGGTTTTTGCAGAGGAAACACTACGAATTTCAGGACGTTCAAGATGAATGGCCGTGAATGCACCATTTATCCTGGCTGCACGAATTAAGGAGTACAGAATGTGGGGGAACGGGCTCTTAAACAAACCTATCCCCTGTCTTCTCAATCAGCGACTAACCGTACATTTCGGTAGCCTGCTGATCGTTCCGGCCGTAGCACCTGCAAACTGAGAAAATGAATATGATTGAATTTGAAAAGCTTGCTGCAATGGCACCGAATTTGTGCTTTGAATTGCCGGATGGTACGCCTGTGGTAAAACTCGGGCTCATTGCCACGATCTACTTTAAAGAAGGGTACACCACCGAAAAGAAGCTCAAGGTAATGGAGTGCTTTCGAGCTTTCTATGAAGAGTTTGGCGAGCACTTGAAAGGTCAGCTCCAGGATAAGTATAAAAGGCTGACACCCGAAACATTCGAAAAAGCAGCGGCAAAAATCGTGGCACTGGGTGGTAATGATCGGTACGAACTTCAACTTACCAGTGCCGCCAGCACTAAAGAAGCCGAGGCCTACGGAATATCAACTTTTAACTCATTTGAGTTGCACAAAGATAGCGCCCGCTCCTATATAAAAATCGTGCTGCCTTGGAATTCACTCCAAACGGAAGCTGGACGTATACGGTATAACGCCTGGATCAGCTACCTCTGCAACCAAGTTAATGCGGATCATGGCTATGGTGGATTGTCCACTATTCTGCCCTTTGACTTTGACAGTTACCTACCAATTGAATTTGAACTAGCCCAGAAGTATCTGGGGCTGGAAGTCGACTCGATGGTGCACAGCTTGGCCCTAGAGCTGATCGATTATATAAAGGGCGTTAACTGGCAAACCATTATTGGCGCATCGTTCGTACGCAGCCTTGGTGGTGAAGACGTTATGCGTAAAGCTTTTAGCGGCCGGGGCGACATTGGCATAAGGGGTTATGACGACGGTTTGATCATACAGGCAGGTCAATACCCTCAACTCGGTGAGCTGCATGAGGGCACCCCCGCTGCTTATGTCGCGGTTAACCGAATCATAAAATCGATTCGGCATTCCGGAACCAGACCAACTTCATCAATACTCACCATACGGCGATTGCTTCGAAGAAGACAACACTGCTCAATGGTATGCCCGCTTTGACTGTGAAGACTCCAGCCACACTGCGCCCTCCCATCGCTTTTCTTTACGCCATTGACGACAGCAAAATCGAACACATGGTGTACCCCAAAGACCTGGTTGCATATACCAGGAGCAGCGTAAACACGTAAACTAGCGCCCTCATCAGGAAACGGACTTCGGATTCAACGTCATGGAATTGCAATTCAGCATTACCCCCGAGCATACCGAGATCAGAATCAGCAAACTGCTGGAGCGCGAGATGCTCAAGCATGATCAACAGCAGGCCCGACTGCTGGGCTATGTCGCACGCTTTCAGGACCGCCTGATCGCCCCGCTGCTGTTTCTCCTGGGCCTGGTTGGCGGCATGCTGGCAATCTATTTCCCTGCGCGCGAGTTCAGCACTCAGAAATTCATCACCATGGCGCTGTTCGGGGTGATCTTCTTGGTGTTCTGGCGGGTCTACTCCGGTCGCCTGCTAAGCCATTTACGTGAACGTATCGCCGACAACCGTGCCAAGCCGCGCGCGCCTTTTCGCAGCGCGAACCAGCGTCTCATAGAAATGAAATTGCGCATTTCCCTCAAGGCAGCAGAAGGTGGTTATCGCCTGCAATTCGACGACCAAGGCTTCACCCTGATCAATACCAGGGGCAAAGGCGCCATAAGTAGGCTGGCCTGGGGGCAGATTGTGCATCTCAAAGTTACGCCCGACTTCTACTCCGTTGCCTGCGCCAAACTGTATCGTGAGGGCAAGGCCTATCACATCCCCAGGCATAGCGATGTGATGGACGCGGATTCGTATCAGCAAGGTTTGCAGCTGTTTTTGAGCCGAGTGCCTGTCTCGGCCAAGGAGTCATGCGTCGCGCCCTGAGCCTCTTCTGACCAGCGTGACCCTTTCTGTGTTCCTCTCCCTTTAACCCGCCTCAGCGCAGATATTCAGGAACATGGTCAAATGAGAAAAATTTGGCTATATACGATAGCTCTGCTGGTGGGGGGCCCTGCTTACGCGGAACCCATCAAGACGATCCTCAACTGTCCATTCTCCGATGGAACGCATGCATTGCTGTTGGCCACATCGACTTTGGAAGGTCAAAAGCTGTTTTTGAAAGTCGACGGGAACATCCAGAGTGCATTTTCCGATATGCCGAACTCTGATTTTGTCGGGCAGATTGTCATGGCCAAGTGTGTTGCGTCCGGCTTGATATTCGCACTCAACTACGGAACCCCGTACTCCAAGGGAGTCCTCTTACGAAAGAATCCAATAAGCCACGCTACCGAACGGATTGATTTTTCTGAAAAAGCGCTTCCTCGCTGGCTCTATGTCGGGCGTAAACAGATGCGACTCGTCATTCCAAACAGTGGATATGAAGTCGCGGCAAAGTTTCTGATCTACGATTTCGTCAATGCAAAGGGACAGCCAGAAGAAGTCGAAGGCGTTGATACTCTTCCAGACAAACTCGGGTTTAAGGTTCTACGCTTGAAATGAGCAAACGTTTGGCATTGACACTTCCATCACTGCTCACATGCCAGGCAGTTAGCCGCATTAATACTCTTTACTCCGACTCAACACGGCTCATACGGCATATCATTCAAATGAGACGAATTTCGCTTGGCATCTCGCTTGCCCTATTCTGCGTTCATACTTTTGCTGCACAACCACAGATAAAATCTGTCGTCAGCTGTGAGTTGGCAGGCCCCAAGAAGACGGTCGAACTGTTACGTGGCTCACCTATTGTTGACTCCTACATCTACAACATCCGCCACACTCAAAAAAACCGACTTATCTTTGGCACCCAGGATGCCTCTCGAGGTACCTCTGTTCAGTGGCAGTGCGCATCCAATCAATCGAATATGAACGTACTGGTGGTCTCTGGTGAATTCACGTCGAACTATCTCCAGGGTGCTCTTTTTTACTATGACCCGAAAACAGGGCAAATAGAGCGTGTCGATTTCGCCGAAAGAAATCGCCCGCGCTGGGTGCAAATGTCCGAACAGGGGGCTCGCGTGATTTTCGAGAACACGGGTAATGAGAGCTCCCACAAGTATTTGGTCTACGGAAAAGGCAACACGTATCTGGAGCTTGATGAGTTACCACAAGCATCTGATGAAAATGGAGGCCCCCTGATCGAACTGAATGGTCCTCAACCGTAAGTCGATCAACCCGCTACGTCCGTTAGAAACCCCACCGAGCTTAACCCCCGGTTAATCCTGCGGTCTAAAATTAAATGGACCGCGTTCGCGCAGAATCTTCTGACGCCCTGCGCGGCAGGGCCGACATCGTCAGGTGTCGCGCTGACTTCATGTCTGCACCGGAGACTTCTCATGAACATGCGTATTTTGCTGATGGCCTCTGCCCTCGCCTGCACCGGGTTTGCCGGGCTGGCACTGGCTGACACCGCGCCTACTCAGCCTGTGCCTTATCACTACGGAATGTCGCTGCACGTCAAGAAAGTGGTTTCGATGACCGAGCCCACAACGCAAGACTGCAAGGTGGTGACGGCAGAGATGAAGTTCATCGACAACGTGGGTAAACAGGAGGACATCAGCTACCTCAAACTGTCGGATGCCTGTAACTATCAGAACTGAATCATGGCGCTGCGCAGCGATATTTGGCGATGGGCGTGAGCGAGGCCAAAGGTTATGCTTTGGCCTCCCTTACTGCCGCAAGGATTCGCCATGCAGTTTTCGTTTCGCACACTGTCGATGTTTACCGCTGGTCTGTGTTTTGCGCTGGCGCTGGTCTGGGGCTTTATACCCGAGGTGATGCTGTCGATCTGGAGTATCGGGTACTCGGACGCGACAGGGTTGGTGGCCAGACGCAGTGCGATGTTGTTTGTGGCGCTGGGCGTAATGTTTTATCAGGCTCGCAACGCGCCGCCGTCCGCTTCGCGTAGCGCGCTGAGCAGCGGTCTCGTGGTGGGGGGGTTCGGGCTGGCCACACTGGGTGTCGGTGAATGGCTCAGTGGCCACGCCGGCCCAGGTATCTTGCTGGCAGTGACGGTGGAGATTGCGCTGGGCCTGGCATTTCTCCAGACCCGGCGTGTGCCCGTCGAACTCGCAGAAATCGTGGATTAATGCGCGCGGACCTTTGATGCGAGCACATGGCTGCCGGGGGTGTGATCCTCCAGGTCGTGGCGCAATTCAGCGATCAGATCGTTGATTTCACGACAGCCGTTAAGAGCGTTCGCGTCGATGCCCGTCACCACCAGATCCAGTTGATCCGTCCGGTGGTTGTCGTAGACCTTGACGGTCATCGACAGGTCCGGTGACAAGGTGCATTGGCACCGTTTAGGCAAAAAACTGTGTTCAATGATATTGCGAAGTTCCAAGGCAGAAAGAAACATTACAACCCTCCCTTTTTATAGGACCATCGATCAATCGTCGGGTTAACCGCCGTCAGTCTTGTCCATCCTTATCTCGCGGTTTTTCCTGGCGCGTTTTTCATGCACTGGAATGAAGCATAAAGCATACCCGGGAATTCGCACGACGGGCCGTCGATAAATCTGGGATTTACGACGAACAGGCCAATAACCTCATGCGAAACGCAAGAGCCGCGACAAATGAGCCGGCAATCTGCCAGCCTCAATATCGAGGTTTGCATTGAGCGGCCAGCGCAGTAAGAATGCTCGCGGTCACTGACTCAACCAAGAGCAAGGAGGCATCATGCGCTCATCCATTCTTACCGCGTCGGCGGTGCTGCTGTCCGGTCTGTCCACTCTGGCCAGCGCTGCGAAACTCGAAGACGTTGCCCCCTATCCCAAGGCTGAAAGCGGCTTTACCCGCCAGGTGATTCACCTCGCGCCGCAGACTCGGGAAGACAGCTACCAGGTCGAAATCCTCGCCGGGAAAACCCTGACTGTCGATTGCAATCACCAGCGTCTGGGTGGCACGCTGGAGGAGAAAAACCTCGAAGGTTGGGGTTATCCATTCTATCGACTGGAGAAAGTCATCGGCCCGATGAGCACCCTGATGGCGTGCCCGGATGGCAAGAACAAGCAGGACTTCGTGCCGGTCGTCGGTGAGGGTTTCCGGCTGCGATACAACAGCAAACTGCCAATTGTGGTCTACGTGCCGAAAGACGTCGAAGTGGGCTATCGGATCTGGTCGGCGTCGGACAAGGTCGAGAAAGCCCGTCAAGAATAAACGGAACACACACGATGATTACCTGCCACGTCAAATATGTGATCGACCCTTACCAACTCACCGAGTTCGAAGCCTACGCCAAGGCCTGGCTTGGTGTTGTCGAACGCCTGGGCGGTACGCACCACGGGTACTTTCTACCGTCCGAAGGCGCGAGCAACATCGCTTATTGCCTGTTCAGCTTTCCTTCTCTAGCCGACTACGAAAGCTATCGGCATATTGCCTTGACCGACACCGAAAGCACCGCTTTGGTGGCGCAGGTGGTGGAGAAGAAGTTCATCCTCAGTTACGAGCGGACGTTTCTGCGTCCGCTGCTCGCCTGAATCCCTTTCAGCGACTTACACCGGGACGCCGCACAATGCGGCGCGCTCGGCCACATGCCGCAAGCTATCAAAATTGATATTGGCCCCCGAGTCGATCGCCACCAGGGTCTGCCCCTGCACACCGGTTTGTGCCACGTACTTCTTGATTCCGGCTACGGCCAGCGCGCCGGATGGCTCGGTGATCGAGCGGGTATCGTCGTAGATGTTCTTGATCGCCGCGCACAGTTCGTCGTTGCTGACGGTCAGCACTTCATCAACGTGATGGCGGCAGATTTCAAAGCCATACTCACCGATCTGCGCGACCGCCACGCCATCGGCGAAAGTACCCACACTAGGCAGCACCACTCGCCTGCCCGCCAACATTGCCGCTTGCAGGCATGCAGAGTGTTCCGACTCAACGCCAACGATGCGGATCTCCGGCCTCAGGTATTTGACGTAGGCGGCGATGCCGGCGATCAAACCGCCGCCACCCACCGGGACGAAGATGGCCTCCAATGGGCCTTGGTGCTGACGCAGGATTTCCATGGCCACCGTGCCCTGCCCGGCGATCACGTCCGGATCGTCGAAGGGCGAAACAAAGGTCCGGCCGGTTTGCCGGGCCAGGTTCAATGCGTACTCCAGGGCGAACGGAAAGCTCTCGCCATGCAACACCGCATTCGCGCCACGACTGCGCACACCAATCACTTTCAGCTCCGGCGTTGACGTGGGCATGACGATGCTCGCCTCGATCCCCAGCTCCCACGCCGCCAGTGCCACGCCTTGGGCGTGATTGCCGGCCGAGGCGGTAATCACCCCGCGAGCCTTTTGTGCGGCACTCAGTTGGGCCAGTTTGTTGTAGGCGCCACGAATCTTGAAGGAAAAGGTCGGTTGCAGGTCTTCACGCTTGAGCAGGATCTGGTTGCCCAGCACCTCGGATAACGCCGGGGCCACCTGCAAAGGCGTGCGCACTGCCAGTTCATAAACCGGTGCAGCGAGGATTTTTTTCACGTAACGCTCAAGCAGGGCCTGCTTGGCGGTTGCAGTGTCGGTGTTGGTGTCCATCAACGTCTCCTGGCTTTGTTCACGGTCCCGGAGACAGAAAATGAAAACCCGCCTCTAGGGCGGGTTGGGTGCAGTCGTCAGCTAGCCCGCCAAATAAGGAATGGCGGTAATAATGCTTGGCTGGCAGCGCGATACGGTGGAAGTCATGGCTCGAAATTAGCCGCGCGTGAAAGGCAAGTCAATGGCCAGTTTTCTGTCGGATGCGATAGCTGATCACTAAACGGGCTCGAGTAAAAACGTCAGCTCCATACGCCCGGTCCTCACCTTCATCGTGTTGAGCATTGGCGGGTGATGCCAGGCACTGAGTTGGGCACGTTGTGCGGCCGTACCGATGTTCAGTTGCGTCAACACTTCACAGACCACCGCATAGAGGACGGTCTGATTTCCGTCCTCGACTTTTACCGCAATACCCCGCGCCTGCTGGTCGGTCACACCGCGTATACCGATTGCATAGCTCGCATCAGCACCGACCTTGCCCACCAGTTGACCGTTGAAGGCCTTCATCAGTGCTGTACAGAAACGGCCCTCCCCGGCGACCAGCTCTGGGTATGTGGTCATGGCTCGGTAAATCCGCGCCAATTCAGTTTCACGTGGCGACCGGGCACTTTCACCGGTATCGGCAGCACTGGCTATTTTGGCAAAGAGCAACGCCAGCCGATCCAGCGCGAAGGCCGGCGTCGGCAGGTTGCAGCCATCGGTAGCCCACTGAATGGCGTCACCTGAAACCTCGCAAACCTCAGCCACCGTCTGCATCACCCGCTGCTGAAGCGGATGAGCTGGAAGGTGATAACCCTCCAGCGTTGCACCCAACGCTTTGGCGGCCGCCACCATTCCAGCGTGTTTGCCTGAACAATTGCTGCACACCGGACCGGGGACAAAATCGCTTTTGATCCAGGCCCGATAAACCTCATCCGAGATCGGTGGATGGCCGCCGCAGCGCATGTCTGCTTCACTGGCGCCAGCCTTGGCCAGCATGCTCAGTGCTCGCTGGATATGCCGCGCTTCGCTGCTATGGGAGCCACACATCAAGGCCAGGTCAGCATCGTCCAGACCAAATTGTTCGAGTGCACCAGTTTCCATGACCGCCAACGCTTGCGCAGGTTTGGCGGCGGACCGGGCCAATGTCATGCGCGATGAATCACCAAAACCGCTGAGCAAGCAGCCTTGGGCATCGACGACCGCGACATGCGCGATGTGAGTGTTTTCAACGCTATTGCCACGATAGACGACCGCGGCAATCGCCTGTTCCCTGTTCATCCGGCATTCCTGCTGATTGCTTGAAAACCCTGCGCGGATGACACCGCACTAATGCAGGGGAGCGTAGTTCAGCTTAAGGATGTTGTCGGCATGAACGATTGTTCACCAGACTTGCCCGCGACGCTTGAGTTCGAGCCTGCGGACGAACTCCTCGAGCACCAGTGAATACAGATCGTCCTGCAAGTAAGCATCTTCGATACCGGCGTCGATGTTCGGGTTGTCGTTGACCTCGATCACCACCACTTTGTCGCCGGACTGCTTGAGGTCGACGCCGTACAGACCGTCGCCGATGAGGTTGGCGGTTTTCACTGCAAGGTCCACCACGGCCTTGGGCGCCTCATGAACCGCCAGGGTACGGCACTCGCCGTTGATATCCTGGCCCTTGGCTTTGTGGTTGTAAATCTGCCAATGGCCTTTGGACATGAAGTACTGGCAGGCGAAGATCGGTTTGCGGTTGAGCACGCCAATACGCCAGTCATACTCGGTGTAGAAGAACTCCTGAGCCAGCAGCAACACCGAGTGCTCGAACAATTCAGCGGTGGCTTCGAGCAAGGCTTGCTGACTTTCGACCTTGATCACCCCTCGCGAGAAGCAGCCGTCAGGAATTTTCAGCACCAATGGAAAACCCAGTCGCTCGCCTACCCGCTCAAAATCTTCCGGTCGTTCCTTGTAGAGAATTTCCGTGGCCGGCATGCCCAGTTGATGGCTGTTGAGCAAGTCGGTCAGGTAGACCTTGTTGGTACAGCGCAGAATTGATGCCGGGTCGTCCATCACCACCAAGCCTTCACTTTCGGCCTTTTTCGCAAATCGGTAGGTATGGTTATCGACGCTGGTGGTCTCGCGGATCAGCAACCCGTCGTATTCGGCGATACGCGCGTAGTCCTTGCGCTCGATCAACTCGACATCGATGCCCAGGCCCTTGCCCACCCGAACGAAATTCTCCAACGCCCTGGCATTGGATGGCGGCAGCGCTTCCTGCGGATCGTGGAGGATTGCTAGGTCATAACGGGCCAGCCGGCGTGAACGCGGCAGGCGCCAGATCTTGCGACTGAAGTTGTCCAGAGCGTTGGCGAAGTGATCTTCCTGATCTTCTCGCAACTTATGTAGCGCGCCAGACTTAACGCCTTCGATGTGCCAACCGTTACTTCGGCGAAACTCCACCAATAATATCGGACAGGGAAACACTTCAAATAATTGACGGGCTAAATCCTGCAACGGTTCGATGTTGGTCTTGCCGAAATACAGCGTCAGGGTAAATCCTTCAGTGTCGCTGTAAAGGTGATTATTGAGCGCCTTATCCAAGGCTTTATCCAAATCGTCCAGAGACAGGCCATACAGGGACTTGCGCGTCAGCTCACTGATGGTTCGCACCGAAGGAATCACCTTGTGCCCTCGGGCTTCGGCCAGCAATGAGCAGTAGTAGCCGTGTCCCAGGTACTTGTAGCTGCGGCACAGGTTGATTACCTGTACCCGCTTGTCCTGCTCGCTGCCACGGGTTTGCTCGAGATACTCCTGGGCACTGACGATGTCTTCACTGGGAAAGTAAGACGCCCAGTCTTCCTTGCGTTCGACAATAATAACCAACTGACTGGAGGTTCTGGCAGCCTCTGATAAATAAGTTGCTTTAGTTATTGCTGTCGGTAAACGTTGCTCCGATACTTCACGCCAATGACCTTGTAGCGCTGACATAGTGATTGATCCGTTGGAGAACAAGACCTTTCCTATTAAGCACGAAGTTTTTCGAAAGTCTCGTTCCGTTACGCAACTTTTACGGTGGTCATATGAATCTTGTCTTTCGCCTTGCAGTACCGGCTGACCTGGCAGCACTCCTGAAACTTGAGCAGCAATGTTTCACCAGCGACCGGCTTAACCGCCGTAACTTTCAGTGGATGATCAACCGCGCTCATGGACAGTTGATCGTCGCCGAGCGCGCGCACCAACTGCTCGGTTACGCCTTGGTGTTGTTTCACCGCAGTACCTCGCGGGCGCGGCTGTACTCGATTGCCATCTCGGTTCAGGCCCGCGGTACGGGTCTGGGCAAACAGCTGTTGGAGCGAATCGAGGCTTGTGCGCTGGAACATGACTGCACCTGTCTGCGACTGGAGGTGCGTATCGACAACCCGGTAGCGATTGCGCTGTATGAACGTAACGGCTACCGGCGTTTTGCGTTGATTCACGACTACTACGCGGACCATGCCGATGCCTTGCGCCTGGAAAAACCCATCCCCGAACACCGCCCTGCCGGGAAGGATGGCTCCTGCGTTACGGTGAATGCCGCTCAATAACTGCTGGAGTCCGAATCTCGGGGGGCTGGCTTGGGCGGGACATACGGTTTGACCGCTCCCGGCGCAGTGCCGCTGCGCGGATAGCCATTACCGATCCCGCCGTTTTCGAGGGTCGGTGGACGGGGAACCGGCACAGTGTTCGGCCCGCGAATAACCGGTGCGCTGGGCTGGGTGCCCTGCATGCTGTTGGGATTTACCCGGCGAATCGGGCTGTTGTAGGGGTTATCGGGGCTGTCAGGGAGATTCTGGGCCAGCAGTGCCGGATGCTCCACCGTGGCAGCCAGCATGCCAATGTCTGCGCCGGCCTGGGTCAGAGTGCCAAGCAAGCCACTCAACGCCAACGCACTGGTACCGAGCACAAACCTGTTCATGGTGGAGTTCCTCCAGTACATGCAGATAGGGTCTTCGATAACACGCTACGCGCAGGATTCATCCCTGTGAAGGAAATACTCCAGCGTAGATGTCACACCGATTGAGCGTATTGCAGACTCGCCGGAAACCTCAACGCCGCGCCAGCAAAGGTTGCTGGCGCAATGGTCGTGCTCAGATCAATACAATAATGGCCAGCAAACCACCGAAAATCGCCCACTTTTCCAGGTAGTAACGCGTCCGGTTGCGCTTTTTCAGTTCTTTACCGCGCAGACGGATCTTGTAGATCTTGCCGAAGAACCGGTTCAAGCCACCGGTTTTATCGCCAGCGTCATTTGGCGCGCCAGCAGCGGACATCACATTACGGCTGAACCAGCGATTGAACGCTGTGGCCCAGCGGTATTTCAGCGGGCGCTCGATGTCGCAGAACAGGATGATGCGGTTTTGCTGGGTGGTGTTCTCGGCATAGTGAATGTAAGTCTCGTCGAACATCACCGCCTCACCATCACGCCAGTGGTAGCGCTCGCCGTCGACGTCGATGTAGCAACCCTCATCGTTCGGCGTGTCCAGACCCAGGTGGTAACGATACGAGCCGGCATACGGGTCACGGTGACGGACCAGTTTCGAACCCGGTGGCAATTCGGCGAACATCGCCGCCTTGATCGAGCCAATGCTTTGTACCAGCTCCGTGGTACGCGGGCAGAGCTTGGTGGCCGATGGGTGGCTGTCGCCATACCACTTCAGATAGAAGCGCTTCCAGCCGGTTTTGAAGAACGAGTTGAAGCCCACATCGTCGTATTGGTCCGAGCGTTTGATCTCCCCTGCCCTGAGCAGATTCTGGCCCTCGGCGCGGATTTCCTGCCAATTGGCCTGCAAGGGGCTCAGGTCCGGAAAGTCGGCCGGATTCAGATAAGGCTTGTTGGGGATTTTCGAAAACAGGTACAGGAAGCAGTTGACCGGCGCCAGAAAGGTCGAATGATCACTCAATTGGCGACTCAGTTTGTGCCGGATGCGACCACGTAGATGCACATACGCGATGGATAAAACATAGAGGGAGACAATGATGAGTTTCACGGGAATTCGTCACAGTTCAGAAGAGTACATGCCGCGCGCCACAAACCTGATTTAAACGCAGCGTCCGAGATCCAACGATCAAGTGAATCGGTCAAGCACGGGAGCCTGAGCAGAAAGCTAGCTCATGGCCACCGAGGCGTATTTTAGTCATACTTTGTAATCAAAGGTTAACTTACATTTGTGAAAAACGGTGCAGGCGTTGTGCCAGAAGCGCGCCTGCTCAGCTCAGCCAGACGCAAGACATCATTGAGAGCTGCGATGATCGTCTCAATAGACGTATGCCTGCTGGCTCAAATCATGCGCAGACTGAAAATCCCTCCCTCGGTGTCCTGCCGACCGAACGAAAGCCCCTCTGTCGCCTCAAGATTTCCTACCGCTGCGTCGCGACCTCCGCGAAGGAGTTCGCGATACCAAATTCAGACTGCTCCTTCTGCAGCCCTGTCATTACTCGACTAGGCTATTAATCGCCACAGGAGCCAAAGCCATGGAAGACCGGAGTCCGATCAATTTCGCGCTCTAAATCCAACGCAGCGTGTATGCGGCTACGGAGCTACTACCGGTCCGGTGCTGGCAAAATATATTGAAAATTGGAGGGAGCCATGAGCAATAGCGTCGCCACCGGCGAGCCACCTGAAGCCGTCCGTCTCATCATCAAGATTTATGCCTGCCTGCTGCTCGCAGGATTTGCGTTCATTCCGGCCTACCTGATTAGCTACTTGTACTTCTTTCAAGACCCCACTCTTCTATTCGAGAACCACGCGTTCCATATCATTGCGATCACGGCAGCCACCCTGGAAGGCTTGTTTGTCACTTACGTGACGTGGCGCTGCTATCAGTCATCGGGAGAGCCGCTGCTGCGATGGATGACGCTTGGTTTTCTCGGTTTTGTACTGATCTATGCATTGCATGGTGCGTTCACCGGGCTCGCACACCACAACATCTGGCTCTTCCTGCTTTATGGACCGGCCTCTCGACTGGTCATGTCGATACTGCTGCTGGTCGGGATGCTGTCGTACCACCGCCCACCGGATGCTGCGGACCGCCGAATGCAGCCCCGCCGGTGGTTGACCTGGATAGGACTGTTCCTGCTGGTTGACCTGGTAGTGGCGTATGTCGCGAACTCCTCAATCGCCGGCGAACTTGCGGTGCGCCTTTCGCTGGAAGGTGGTGCCCTGGTTTTTTCCACATTGAACGTGGCAATGCTCCTGCTGCGCCGTATCCGTTCGCAACTGATGGTGATTTTTGTCATCTCGGTCACGGCGTTCGCGCTGTCATCTGTTGCATTCATCCTTGCACGTCCCTGGAACCACATGTGGTGGCTCGCCCATGCGATCTTCGCCGCTGGATTCTTCCTGTTGAGCTATGGGGTCGTACAAGCGTTCCTCACCACGCGGTCTTTCTCGACAATTTACACCCAGGAGGAGCTGATGGTGCGTCTTGCCGAGGCTATGGAGTACACCGAGAACGCTCTGGTGGAGCTCCAGCGCACCAATCAGGAACTCGGACACCTTGCGGCGACCGATCCACTGACAGGCGCTGATAATCGGCGTCGGTTCATAGAGCGGGTCGAAGCCGAAATTGGCCGGACCAACCGCGGCGGTGCGCCGTTTTCCGTGCTGGCACTTGATCTGGACAATTTCAAGTCCATCAATGATCGCTTCGGGCATCAGGTTGGCGATGACATCCTGAAAGAGTTCGTGCAGAAATGCCTCGATTCGATCCGACCGTATGACGGTGTAGCCCGAGTGGGCGGGGAAGAATTCATGATACTGCTACCTCAGACTCCACTAGAAGCCGCGCATGTAATCGCCGAGCGTTTGCGAACCACCGTGGCAAATACTTCTTTTAATAGCGGCTTCCAGCGGTTGACCGTGGTCACCGTGAGCATCGGCATATCGCAATCTGGCCGCGACGGCGACACCATCGAGGCCATTCTGCACGTAGCCGATCAACGCCTGTATCACGCTAAACACCAAGGCCGTAATCGTGTGGTCACTGCCATCAAGACCAGCCTCCAACCGCTGCCCTGAACATCATAAGGATCATCGCGAGCCTATCGCTCTCTCTCGTAAATAACAGCCAAGGTGCCTATAAGGCACCTTGGCTGTTATTAATGGAGCAAGCCATTACTCACGTTGAACTTGCAACGTATCCCGCGGAGTGGATACCGGGTGCTGCGACCGCTGTATGACGTTTTGCAAGTCAATCTGTGTCTAACACTCTCCCGTTGACCGCCCTACTATCGTTCGCTCCAGGTGCAAACCTCAGCGGTGGCGAAAACCGCTTGTATTGATTTAGCGGAGCTTTCGATTCGTTATCTCATCCATTAGGAGTTACGCGATGCCCGAACTGTCCAACCTGCTCGCCTACGGCCTGATCTCACTCGGCATGGTGCTGACTCCCGGCCCGAACATGATCTATCTCATCTCGCGGTCGATCTGCCAGGGACGAATGGCCGGACTGGTTTCCCTGGGTGGCGTGGCGTTGGGTTTCGTCGTTTATATGTTTTGCGCCGCATTGGGCATCACAGCCCTGGTCCTGGCGGTTCCCTATGCGTATGACGCCCTGCGACTCGGCGGCGCGCTCTATCTGCTTTACCTGGCCTGGCAGGCGGTCAAGCCCGGCGGCCGTTCCCCGTTCCAGGTGCGAGACCTGCCCAAGGATGGCCCGCGCAAGCTATTCATGATGGGCTTTGTCACCAACCTGCTGAATCCCAAAATCGCAGTCATGTATTTGTCGCTGCTGCCCCAGTTCATCGACCCCGTCGACCACGGTAGCGTGCTGGCGCAATCGGTCGTGCTTGGCTTTACGCAGATCGTCATTAGCGTGAGCGTCAACGCTCTGATTGCCGTCATGGCTGGCTCCATCGCGACATTTCTCGCAAGCAGACCCCTGTGGCAGATCGTGCAACGCTGGTTGATGGGGACGGTCCTTGCGGGCTTGGCCGTGCGCATGGCCATCGAAGGGCGGCGCTAAACCCAATCGGCTAGCATTCGCCAGTCGCGTGTAGCTCGCCAATTTCGATACGATGTTGATACCAATGACCATCAGCGAACGATGCCGTGCCGAGATTATCTTTTGCCATCCGTGCTCTGTTTGCGGGCTGCCTCCTCGTTGCAACAGCCAATCACCTGCATGCAGACCTTACGCATGGGCTGCTCTGGGACTACGGATACGGTGACAGTACTCCATGGGCCAGCCGTTTGTTCTGGGCAGCGCTCACGTTTTTAGATCCTCTGGCCGCACTCTTGCTCTTCACGAACCCCCGACCTGGCATCGTTTTCACAGCTGCAATCATCATTGTGGACGTGATCCATAACACGTTCTATGTGGCGCTAAACCGACAATGGCTGGAGACGTTCTATATTTCGCAGACAGTGTTTTTGCTGGCAGTACTACTTCTAGCGCCTGTTGCCTGGAAAAGTATCAAGCAGCACTGAAGCCACGAGCGACAGAAGATGTCTCCCGGTACGAATCCCCGCTAACGCCCCGACAACCACGGATAGTAGCCTCCTTACCCCACGCAACGGATTCCCCATTCCTTTGCCTGCCGGCCCAAGAATCGAGACTTCACCAATACCGGCGCGGATAGGATCCTGGAGGTCAAGTCCGGTTTGCGACGCAAGCGACCAGCACCTGATCACGGGTTTGAGGACGACAGCAATGCAGAAAAAACAGCAGGAAAATAAAGCGGCGGCGACCGCAGCTGAAATTGAGCGCTCTATCCAGGCGCTGAACAAAATGGCTGAACGCCTGTGGGGGGACGGTCGGGAAGCTGAGGCGAAAGCCCTTCTCGATGCCTTGAATGCGTTAAATCGGGCGCTGGATCGGATCAGGATTGGTGAGAGCCGTAAGACACTCCATTGAGCCCCTGTAAAGGCTGGATAGCGATTCCATGCGTAAAGACCCAGGCGACGAACACTTCACGCCCTGAACGCCATACCTGCAATCAGTTGCCTCGACTGAGTTGCAGATTCTGAGTCGTGCATTCAGTGGTGCTCACAGTGCCCATCAAAGCATTCATCTTCACAGCGCACTTCTCGATATTCAGACCGTTACGCCCGTCACTTGAGATGTTGGTGACATAGGGGCCAGCAGTTGTGCAGCCCGCCAAAACAGCAAGCAGGCCTAGGGCAATGATATTGAGTTTCATATGAGTCCTTGCGAGTAGTGGCTATTGAGATTTAGCCCAAAGCGTAGACCAGCCAGGAATACACCACCCACCCCACTGTCGCATCCGCTCACGGAGGGCGATATCAGGCCAGCTTCATCAGCGCTCCAGAGACATTATCTCTGGCTTGCCGCAACTCGCTCGCATCCTGATTCAGGCGGTGGACCACGCCCAACAGCCGCTGGCGCAGCACTTCGTCACCAAGCTGATCAATGGCCCGCATGACATCAAGTGCTGCGGCCTCGTTATTGGCTGCTGCAGCGTCCAGTGTTTTACGCAGGTTTCGTGCTGATCGGTTCACTTCAGTAGCCCTCATGAATCAGGCCAGCACTCTATAACAGCAATGTTTCTTTTTAATTTCAGTCGTTTAGCTTTGGATGAGTAGCACCTGGCTGGAAATGCCCCAATGGCCGGAATCATAGGGTCGTCGCCAGCGGTCCAGAACACTACATGTTCATACCACCCCGGCCATTTTGCATCGCTGAGATGTAGTAAATAGATCGCAGCCCAGGGCCCGCGCGACGCCCAAATGAACAGTCGGATCCTGCGTTTCCGATTCGAGTAGGAGCTCGGAGGTCACGACACATGCGCCGCAATAATCAAAGATCCCATGGTCAATCTGCGTCTTCATCGCATTGGCATAACCGTGCCGTTCATAGGTTCCCCCGTCTGCGCCACCAATACCGACAAGATGAACTCGTAGGTGGCGAAGCTTCTTCACCAGCTTCGCATCAGAGCTGAAGTCGAACGCCCAACCATTGGCGAACACACGATCGATCCATCCCTTGAGTAGTGCCGGCATAGACCACCAATAAACGGGATACACCAACACAAGGGTATCGGCGCGATCGATTCTCGCCTGCTCGGCAGCAACATCGGCCGGCGGTGGCCCTTCCCTGTGATGTACAGCGAGATCAGCCGCGGAGAACCGCGGATCGAAACCTTCCTCGGAGAGGTCCGCGATTTCGAAAGAGTTGCCTGCGTCAGCCAAGGATATGCCCTCAGCGACATGTGCAGCGATGCTGTGACTGAGCGACCTTGGATCATGATGAGCAACAACGATAAGCGCGTGCATGTCGAAAACTCCTGCTACTGATTGAGGGCAAAAGGCGAAGCTTATATACTTTTAGTAAGTTGCTATCTTTAAGTTACTTTTGGTATATAGCCATGTCAAGCGCCGAAAATAGAGAGCAGGTCTCCAGCACGCAGCGACGTCGTCGCCTGTCTAGAGAGGAGAGACAGCGTCAGCTTTTGGATGTCGCATGGCAATTGGTTCGAGAAGAAGGCACGGAAGCACTGACGCTTGGACGGCTTGCCGAGCAGGCCGGAGTTACAAAACCCGTTGTTTACGACCATTTCGGCACAAGGCCTGGACTGCTCGCGGCGCTCTATCAGGAGTTCGATGCACGCCAGACAACGCTTATGGACTCTGCGCTCCAAGCGAGTGAATCTACGTTAATGAGCAGGGCTGCTGTCATCGCATCGTCTTACGTCGACTGCGTGCTTCTCCAGGGCAATGAGATACCTGGCGTCATAGCGGCGCTGGCCAGCTCACCGGAGCTCGAAAAGATCAAGCGTGATTACGAAGTGATCTTCATGAATAAGTGCCGGATTGCCCTGGCCCCTTTTGCCAGGGCAGGAGATATTGCGCCTGCAGGTCTTCGGGCAATGCTTGGCGCGGCCGAGGCTCTATCCCATGCCGCTGCGACCGGAGAAATCACGCCCGCGCAAGCGCAGGACGAACTCTTCGAAACGATCATCGCAATGGTTGATCGAAGCGCGCGCGGCAAGGCTGATCACGTCGCCGATGCGTAGCGATGTCGATCCCACAGGAACACATCCCAGAAACAACAAAGCCCAGCACAAGACTGGGCTTTTTCACATCAGTTCTAGGCAGATTTACGGGAAACCCTGATGGCATCAATCGCGTCTTGAGTAAGCGCCATAACTGTCACTGTGCTTACTTCAATCCGACTGATGATATCTGCTCTCGGGCCTTGTCTCCACGCAGTGCTTGCGTAAAAAGCATCTTGAGATGCTACGCGATGGCTCTCGCTTTCATAGGAGCGAATTAAGTGATAGCTGTCATCGTCATGTAATGAGCCGCCATAAGAAACGACATCCATGCCGGCTTCCAAGTGAAGCGGAACGCTTGCTTCTTGCATTATTCGATGGAAATCCAACCCCGCCCCCGGCTTCAAGGTGTACATCAGGATTTCAACAATTCGAGTCATTATAGGTCTTCCATGTGGGATTTCAGGTTCCCATCTTACGAACATGCGTCCCCTTCGCAAACCTCTAACGCTCGCGGTAGCTGTACCTTTTGATTGGCGCTTCTGCCGCCCTCGAATGCGCCTTATAGACCGAGCAGAAACGTGATGCTATGAACAACAGGTGACGCACTCGCCTGTACGAATCCCCAGTAACGCCCTGCTGCCCTCCGTAGTAGCCTCCTGCCCCCACGCAACGGATTCCCCCAGTCCTTTGCCTGCAAGCCCAAGGACTGGGATTGCGCCAATTTCGGCGCGGATAAGACCTGACTAAGCATCAGAAAAGACAAAGTCCAGCGCTAGACTGGACTTTTTCTTGTTCGTACAAGCGCCTGAATCATCGGAGGTGCACCAGGCTTTGGCGCGTCAGGATTATGCGTCTTGGCGGCGTATGATGAAGGTCAAGCCTCTTGGACCATGTTAACGAGCCAAACTCTTGGGCTCTCGAACAGGCAAGCTGCTGGCTTGAGCGTGACATGAGACAAAACGGATATCGAACTAAAAATGATCAGAGCATTTGAAACACACGACATAGAAGCCGTGCTGGACATCTGGCTAAAAGCATCGCTGGTAGCCCATGACTTTATTGACGCCTCTTTCTGGCATTCACAAGTCGAGAATATGCGAAGCCTATACATCCCTGCTTCGGAGACCTACGTTATTGAGCAGGAATCAAGAATTGTGGGCTTCTGTTCGCTGCACGAAAATCAACTTGCAGCTCTGTTTATTGCCCCTGAATTTCAGGCTAAGGGTTTTGGCAAACAACTGCTCGCTCATGCCAAAGCTTTGCGAACTGAATTGACTCTCGGGGTTTACAAAGGCAACGCCGCCAGCTGTGCGTTTTATTTATCACAAGGATTTGTTGTGGTGTGTGAGCAGACCGACGAACAAACTGGGCACCAGGAGTACCTAATGCGCACCATCAAATTTTGAATGACTGGAACCTCTTGCGGAGCACCGCGGTTCCGGCCAAAGGTTTTCCTGCCCCCTAGAAACAACAAAGCCCAGCGTGTGGGCTGGGCTTTCGTTTACTTCTGTCGGACATCCAGAATCGTAGCGCCCGGGTATTTCTCAAGAATCTTTCTTTCCGCCTCTCGTTGGTCCACACCATTTTGCAAAACGTTATTCATGCCATTTCCATTGCTTGCTTTCAGCTTGAAAGAATACGTTTTAACAGCGGCCATCTAGCATCTCCTTTGCCTAATTAAGCATGGACCATAGCACCGAGTCCAAGGCTCATCCAGCTGAACGAATCCCCAGTAACACCCATCCAGCCCAAAATAGTAGCTTTCAGCATCAATCGGCCACTCATAAGGAAAAGGGAAATGGCGCATCTAACGGAAGAATATCTCGAACAGCTGATGTCTATGCTGGTTAGCTTGCAGAGCCAGGTTACTGGATTGACTACAACGGTCAGAGCGCTGATTGAGTCTCATCCGGATCGTCATTCCGTGGATCGAATCCTGGCACGGCAACACTTACGACTTGAGGCTGTTCTAGGGGCGTCAACGACTCCCGATCCGGCAATTTCCACGATTCTCTCTCTGCTTGACGATATGAGAGTAATCGCTCGGAGAGATCCTGAAGGTGTTTAGTGGGTTCCGTGACTTTTGATTGCTTAACTATTGTCATGACATCCTCCTAATCATTCTCATAAAACTCGGTACTAGACCGAGCTTTATATAGCATCGAGGTGACGTAGAATCAGGCATGTTCGATCAAGCCAAGGCCCACCGAACACGATCACCTCGGACGGTCGCCCATACAGGTGGTGCAGCAGAAAAGGCCCAGGCCCAAACGCTTCTGACTCTTCGCCGGGTAGCGCTGCATTAGTGCCAAGGTAGATCCCAGCATGGTTGGGATGAGCCGTCCGCCCCACAGCCATGACGATCATGTCGCCTCGCCGCGGGAGATCTACCCGTACGAAACCAGCAGCCTCGTAGTTGGCCTCGTACATGCTTGTGGCCTCTGCACTCTCCCACCACCCGTCCTCACGCTTGAAGTCTTCGAACTCAATGCCGTGTTCGCGCTTGTAAAACTCCTCACAGACCGCCCAACAATCCCACGCACCATGCACAAACGGCCGGTTGAGTAGCGGTGTGCTGCCGGCCGGCACGATGGTGCGCAGATCCGCCTCGGATCAGCTCAGTATGTGCTAGGGCAAGGCCGTGGCCTCGCACATTGCCAAGTCATGCGGTGACGGTCGACTTGTCGCATCCGGATGCGAGTGAACAATCCCGGTCACCTCGCCCAAGTCTTCAGCCACGGCATAGTCCTCCGGATCAAGACGGAACTCTTCGTTCGGCTCAGTCGCGATGTTCCGGCACGGGAAGTACTGCTGCTTACGCCCAATCGCCAGCAAGAGACCGCAGCACTCTTTCGGGTACTCGGCAGCCGCGAGTGATCAGGTAAACAGCCTGATCAAGCTGGGGTTGCTCGACGACGACA
Source organism: Pseudomonas sp. CVAP#3 (assembly GCF_018986375.1). Taxonomy (NCBI): domain Bacteria; kingdom Pseudomonadati; phylum Pseudomonadota; class Gammaproteobacteria; order Pseudomonadales; family Pseudomonadaceae; genus Pseudomonas; species Pseudomonas sp. CVAP#3. The sequence goes on along the minus strand of NZ_JAHMSC010000014.1, from coordinate 52,319 downwards.
AGTACGCCGAGCTATTCCCTGGCTCTATCAACGTCGCCGGCGGGAAAATCAATTTTGGTGAGTATGCCCAGCTCTGGTTGGACAGCCGCGAAATTGTTGGCGGGACAAAGCTCGGGTACAAGGGAGCCCTTCCGAAGCGAAGCAGAAAAGAGATTGACCCCTTCAGCCTGGAGGAAGCCAACACGATCATCGCGAAGATGTACCAGCACGAACACTGGCCCAGCACTATCTACGCGGCATTTTTCGAGTTTGTTTTTTTCACGGGACTGCGTCTACCTGAGGCCTTGGCCTTGCGGTGGGATGCAGTGAGCACGGAGAAGAGGACTGCCCACGTCTGTCGCGGGATTGCCTTGGGAGAAGTGGTGGAGCGTACAAAAACTGGTGGCGATCGTTTTGTTCTGCTCAACGAGCGAGCATTGCATGCCCTGGAGTTCGCCAAAAAGTATGCAGAACGTCGGAAAAAAGGGGCAGGAAAGATCCTGGAACCCCCTTTCATCTTTCCGCCATCAAAGAACAGCGAGTATGTGAGACAGACGTCTGACCTGCACAAGCAGTGGAAACCGCCCCTGAAAGCCCTGGGAATGCGACACAGAGCGCCATACAACTGTCGTCACACCTATGCGACAATATGCATTATGTCTGGCATGAACCCCGCCTTCATTTCCCAGCAACTCGGCCATAGCGTGCAGATGTTGCTGTCTACTTATGCGCGATGGATCAACTCAAGCTCAGATTGGAGTGAACTGGAAAAACTCCAAATTGGTCCCAAATTGGTCCCAGCTCAAATAAGCGCAACCTAAGCTATTGAAAGGTAAAGTAATTGATCTCCACAGCTAACATCACGATGCAGTTCGGCGCCAAGCCGTTGTTCGAGAACGTTTCGGTCAAATTTGGTGCGGGTAACCGCTATGGCCTGATCGGCGCCAACGGTTGCGGCAAGTCGACCTTCATGAAAATCCTCGGTGGCGACCTCGATCCGTCCGGCGGTCAGGTCATGCTCGAGCCGAACGTACGTCTGGGTAAGTTGCGCCAGGACCAGTTCGCCTACGAAGAATTCAGCGTTATCGACACCGTGATCATGGGTCACGAAGAGCTGTGGAAGGTCAAGGCCGAGCGCGACCGCATCTACTCGCTGCCGGAAATGACCGAAGAGGACGGCATGGCCGTCGCCGAGCTTGAAACCGAATTCGCCGAGATGGACGGTTACACCGCCGAATCGCGCGCCGGTGAACTGCTGCTGGGCCTGGGTATCGGCATCGAGCAACACTTCGGCCCGATGAGCGAAGTTTCACCGGGCTGGAAACTCCGCGTTCTGCTGGCTCAGGCACTGTTCTCCGATCCGGAAGTGCTGCTGCTCGACGAACCAACCAACCACCTGGACATCAACACCATCCGCTGGCTGGAAAACATTCTGACCCAGCGCAGCAGCCTGATGATTATCATCTCCCACGATAGACACTTCCTGAACAGTGTCTGCACCCACATGGCTGACCTGGACTACGGCGAGCTGCGCCTGTTCCCGGGCAACTATGACGAGTACATGACCGTGGCGACCCAGTCCCGCGAACAACTGCTCTCGGACAACGCCAAGAAGAAAGCGCAAATCTCGGAACTGCAATCGTTCGTCAGCCGCTTCTCGGCCAACGCCTCGAAAGCCAAGCAGGCTACTTCCCGCGCCAAGCAGATCGACAAGATCCAGCTGGCCGAGGTCAAGCCTTCGAGCCGCGTCAGCCCGTTCATCCGTTTCGAACAGAACAAGAAGCTCCATCGCCAGGCGGTCATCGTCGAGCGCATGGCCAAGGGCTTCGATGGCAAGACCCTGTTCAAGGACTTCAGCTTCAACGTTGAAGCAGGCGAACGCGTGGCGATCATCGGCCCGAACGGTATCGGTAAAACCACCCTGCTGCGTACCCTGGTCAATGAATTGAGCCCGGATGCCGGTAGCGTGAAATGGACCGACGCCGCAGAAATCGGCTACTACGCACAGGACCACGCTTCGGATTTCGAAGATGAATCCAACCTGTTCGACTGGATGGGTCGCTGGACTCAAGGTGGCGAGCAACTGGTCCGCGGCACCCTGGGCCGGATGCTGTTCTCCAACGACGAGATCCTCAAGTCGGTCAAGGTCATCTCCGGTGGTGAGCAAGGTCGCATGCTGTTCGGCAAGCTGATCCTGCAAAAGCCGAACGTACTGGTGATGGACGAACCGACCAACCACTTGGACATGGAATCCATCGAAGCGCTGAACCTGGCGCTGGAAAACTACCCGGGCACGCTGATCTTCGTCAGCCACGACCGCGAGTTCGTATCGTCGCTGGCCACTCGAATCATCGAGCTGAGCCCAAGCGGCGTGATCGACTTCAGCGGCACCTACGATGATTACCTGCGTAGCCAGGGCGTAGTGTTCTAAGTAGCCTTAAGCTTCAAGCTGCGAGCGTCAAACAAAGCCCCGTCCATGTGACGGGGCTTTTGTGTTTTTGGCTACAGGATGCGATAGAGCAAACGTTCGATCCGTACCCGGCTGACTCGACGCAGAAACTTGCTCACTGCCGGCGGGTATTCGAGCAAGGTTTCCAGCTGCTGATAGCGCTCAATGCGGCGGGTGCTGTGGAAAATCTCCGCCAGCTCACTGCGACGGGGTTCCTGCAACTCACCTTTCGGGTCGTCGATCAGCAAAGCGTTTTCCAGGTCCAGGCGGAAGGCTCGCGGGTTGAGGTTGTTGCCGGTCAACAAGGTGTAGCGTTCGTCGACCCACATGCCTTTGAGGTGATAGGTGTTGTCACCGTCGCGCCACAGATGCAGGTTCAACTGACCGCTGTCGATCACCCGCTGATGGCGCTTGGCGAAGCGTCGCAGGCTGATTTCATAGAGGTACGGTAACGCGGCAATGACCTTGAACGGCTCGCTCGGCGGAATGTAGAAGTCGTTGGCAGTCTTGTCGCCGACAATGATGTCGATCTTCACCCCGCGTGCCAGTGCCCGGTTGATTTCACGGGTCACCGGCAACGGCAGGTTGAAATACGGCGTGCAAATAGTCAGCTGATGCTGGGCGCAGGCAATCAACTCACAGATCACCCGGCTCAACGGGTTGTTTTTACCGACCCCGAGCAGCGGACTGACTGTCAGACCACCCTTGTCCAGCGTACCCGCCGTGGTGTCATACACCGCGTGCTTGAGGCGACTGCGCAGGTCACCGATGTCGCTACGCAGACTGCGGGTGGTTGGCAGGTTTAGAACGTCAAGACGATGCACGGCTTTAGAGGCGATCAACCCGTGCTGCACCAGGTGCTGCATGGAATCGGCCAGTGCCCGGTTGCGCAGCACGTGATAACGGTCGTAACGATATTTGTCGAATTTATGCAGATAGACGTTATTCAGACTGGCGCCGCTGTAGATCACGCAGTCATCGATCACGAAGCCTTTAAGGTGCAACACACCGAACAGTTCGCGGGTTTGCACCGGCACGCCATACACCGGCACTTCGCTGGCGTGTTCGCGAGTCTGCTGCTGATACCACGCCGAATTGCCCGGTTGCTTGCCGGCACCGATCAAACCGCGCTGAGCCCGTAGCCAGTCAACCACCACCACCACGTCCAGTTCCGGGCGCGCAGCTTTGGCAGCGTGCAAGGCATCGAGGATTTCCTGTCCCGCTTCGTCGTGCTGCAGGTAAAGCGCGACGATGTAGATGCGCTGGGTCGCCTGGGCAATTTTCTCCAGCAGGCAACGACGGAACTCGGCAGCACCAGAAAGAATGGAGACCGCATCGGCGGTCAGCGGAAAACTGCGCAGCTTGGGCAGTAGAGAGCGTTTGAAAAGCGACGGCATAGGGCTCGCAAAAGGTCGAATCCGAAGAACGCACGAGCTTACACCATGTGTGGCGAGGGGGCTTGCCCCCGTGGACTGCATAGCCGCCGAAAGTGCCGAAAATGTGGTTTTCCATTTGCCGCTTCCACTATTTTTCAGGCCCGCTTCGCGGTCCAACGGGGGCAAGCCCCCTCGCCACAATAAAATTATTGAATAGCGAGTTGACCAAGAAGAATGATCGTTCTACTCTTTGCCGCATGAACGAAATCACTAGTAACGACACACGCGACATTATTCTGGATGTCACCGAAAAGTTGATCTATAAAAGTGGCATTGCTGCCACGGGCATGGATCTCCTGGTGAAAACCGCCGGCGTCTCCAGAAAAAGTATTTACCGCTACTTTGCCAACAAGGAGGAACTGACTGTCGCGGCCTTGAAGCAGCGCGACGTACGCTGGATGAGCTGGTTCAAAACCGAAGTGAACAAGGCCCCGACCCCGGCCGAGCGACTCCTCAACCTGTTCACCGTGCTCAAGGACTGGTTTGCCAGCGAAGGCTTTCGCGGCTGCGCCTTTATCAACACCAGCGGCGAAACCGGCGATCCGCAAGACCCCGTGCGACTCGTCGCGAAGGAACACAAACAGAAACTGCTCGACTACGTGCGCGAGCTCTGTACCGAACATGGCGTACACGACCCGGAAGCGCTGGCCAATCAGCTGCTGATCCTGATCGATGGCGCCATTACTGTTGCGCTTGTCATGGGCGATCACAGTGCCGCCGATAATGCGCAATGCATGGCGCGAAAGTTATTGGACCTGTAACTGTTCAAACAAGATCAACTGGCTGTTTTGACACTCACTTTCCCTGGAGACTTTAAATGTCATCTAATGCCGAAGTTCGTCCGCCACTTCCACCATTCACGCGTGAGTCAGCCATTGAAAAGATTCGCCTGGCCGAAGACGGCTGGAACTCCCGCGATCCACAACGGGTATCCCTGGCCTACACCCTGGACACCAAATGGCGTAACCGCGCCGAGTTCGCCAACAACCGTGAGGAAGCCAAGGCTTTTCTGACCCGCAAATGGGCCAAGGAACTGGATTACCGGCTGATCAAGGAGCTCTGGGCTTTCACCGGTAACCGTATCGCTGTGCGTTACGCCTATGAATGGCACGACGATTCGGGTAACTGGTATCGCTCGTATGGCAATGAAAACTGGGAGTTCGATGAGCAGGGGTTGATGTCCAACCGTTACGCCTGCATCAACGACATGCCAATCAAGGAAAGCGAGCGCAAGTTTCACTGGCCGCTGGGCCGGCGCCCGGATGATCATCCGGGCCTGTCTGACCTGGGCTTGTAACCCAGCTGTTGATCGTTCCCATGCTGTGTGGGAACGATCATGCCGGGTATTAGGGCGGTCGCAGGGGGCGGCGGTTATGGGTAAGATGGCGCCCCGCCTTGCCCTCTGCCCCGCCGAATAAGTCGACCTCATGCCTTTCGAACTCAGCGTAGACCTCACCACTCTGGCCATTTTGGCCATCGTCGCGTTCATTGCCGGTTTCATTGATGCCATTGCCGGCGGTGGCGGTCTGCTGACCACCCCGGCGTTGCTCACTGCCGGTTTGCCGCCGCACCTGGTACTGGGTACCAACAAACTCAGCTCGACCTTCGGCTCGGCCACCGCCAGTTTCACCTTCTACCGACGCAAGCTATTCCACCCGCGGCAGTGGGTACACGCGATCATCGCAACCCTGGTCGGCGCACTGACCGGCGCAACCGTCGCGCACTACCTGCCGGCTGAATGGTTGAACAAGATGCTCCCGGTGATCGTCTTCGCCTGTGGCGTGTATCTGCTGTTTGGCGGTACGCCGAAAGCACCACTGGACAGCGACGCGCCCATCAAGAAAAAGTGGCAGTCGAGTCAGGGTTTCAGCCTCGGTTTCTACGACGGCGTGGCCGGTCCCGGCACTGGCGCGTTCTGGACTGTCAGCAGTCTGCTGCTTTACCCCATCGATCTGGTCAAGGCCAGCGGCGTGGCGCGCAGCATGAACTTCGTCAGCAACATCGCGGCGCTGTCGGTGTTCATCTTTTCCGGGCAAGTGGACTGGATCATCGGCCTGAGCATGGGCCTGTCGGTGATGGTCGGCGCGTTCTTCGGGGCCCGCACCGCCATCAGCGGTGGGGCGAAGTTCATTCGCCCGGTATTCATCACCGTGGTGCTGGGCTTGACCGTGCGTCTAGCCTGGCAGCACTGGTTCAGCATGGCCTAAGCGTCGCGCCACATAAATGTCGATCAGGTAGCGGGCAATCGAGCGCCCCGCCGGCAACGGCGGCAGCGCATGAATGTTGAACCACTGGGCGTCTTCGATCTCGTCAGCTTGCGGCACAATCTCGCCGCTGGCGTATTCGGCATGAAACCCAAGCATCATCGAATGCGGGAACGGCCAGCACTGGCTGCCCAGGTACTGGATGTTCTTGACCTCGATCTGCACCTCTTCGCGCACTTCACGAATAAGGCAATCCTCGGCCGACTCACCCGGCTCGGCAAAACCCGCCAGGGTGCTGTAGACCCCCGGAACAAAGCGTGGCGAGCGCGCCAGCAGGATTTCGTCGCCACGGGTGATCAACACGATCATGCTCGGTGAAATCCGCGGATAAAAACGCAAATCACAGGGTTCGCAGTACATCGCCCGCTCACGCGGCACCTGCGTCATACGCTGACCACAGTTGCCGCAAAACCGGTGCTCCCGCGCCCAGGTGCCGACTTGCGCGGCATACCCCAACACTTTGTAGACGGTATGATCGCCATCGAGCATGAACGCCCGCAGGCCTTTCCAGTTGCAGCCCGGTACTTCGCTGTGAGCCTTGAGCTCGAGCAAATACACCGGCTCACCGTCGAGATGACCAATCCCATGCTCGGCGAGAATCGACAGGTCCTGACGTTTCAGCCATTCCCGCGGAAACAGCGCGCCATTATCGTCGAACAAAAAACCTTCAGGGCTGCGGGCCACGGCCCAGCCGCCGGGCAAGTCGGTGTCGAGTACTGCAGTGGTCCAGCGTGAAGTCATGTGTGCTCAGTCCAGAAATTCGGGTTTCTGCTTGCTCATCGATGCCGCCATGGCGACCCGCAGGTCTGTGGATTGCAGCATCGCGGCGTTCCAGGTAGCGATGTATTCCAGGCCATCGTTGATGCTGTGATCGCGCATGTAGCTGATCATCTCTTTGGTCCCGGCGATCGCAATCGGCGATTTGGCAGCAATTTCACGGGCAATTCCCATCACCCCGTCCAGCAGGCTGGTCGAGTCCGGGTAGACCCGGTTGACCAAGCCGATGCTGCGCGCTTCTTGCGCGCCGAAGGTGCGACCAGTGTATGCCAGTTCGCGCAGCATGCCGTCACCGATGATCCGCGGCAAGCGTTGTAAAGTGCCAACATCGGCGGCCATGCCCATGTCGATTTCCTTGATCGAAAATTGCGCGTCTTCGGCCGCATAGCGCATGTCACAGGCAGAAATCAGATCGATGGCGCCGCCTAGGCAATAGCCCTGAATCGCCGCCAGTACCGGTTTACGGCAGTTATCGACAGCGTTGAACGAAGCTTGCAACGCCAGAATCTTACGCCGCAACAGGCGCGCATTGCGACCCGCGTCCTTGCCCATTTCATTGGCCACCGAAGCCAGCATCATCAGGTCGATGCCCGAAGAAAAATGCTTGCCTGCACCGCTGATCACCACCGCGCGGACTTCATCGGTGTCGTCGATCCACTGGAAGATCTCGATGATTTCAGTCCAGAACACCGCATTCATCGCGTTGATCTTTTCCGGGCGGTTGATCTGCACATGGGCGATGTTGTCGCTCAGTTCGACGCGAAAGGCTTGGTATTCGGACATGGCAGTGATCCTTGCTGGCGCTGAAAATAAGCTCAGAACTATAACAAGCCATCGCGTGTGGCTGTAGGCAGCGCATCGGCCAAAAGCGGGACTGAGCGTCCACAGACCTTGCAGGCATCTACATCCGGTTGGTTACCTCCCCTTGGTCCCCACAAGCGGACCTATGCTCAAGGTAAAAAGAGTGGTTTAGTGCCGCCCGTTACCCACCCGGAGAGCTGTCATGACGTTCGATTCGCTTCACTTCACCCCATGGTCCGCGTTGGCTGGAGGCGCGCTGATCGGTCTCGCTGCCGGTTTATGGGTGGTCGCCAGCGGTCGTGTCGCAGGCATCAGCGGGTTGTTGGGCAGTCTGTTGGGCCCCAGAGATTCGGCCTCGGGAGAAAAAGCCCTGTTCCTCCTGGGATTACTGGCGGCACCTGTGTTGTGGATGCTGTTCGTGGGACAGCCGGGTATCGAGTTCAAGACCGGCGCCCTGGGCCTGATCGTGGCCGGGCTGCTGGTGGGCATTGGCACCCGCTATGGCGCAGGCTGCACCAGTGGTCATGGCGTGTGCGGTGTTTCACGGCTTTCTCCGCGCTCGATCATCGCCACGCTGTGCTTCATGTTCACCGGTTTTACGACGGTGTTCGTCTTGCGCCATCTGCTGGGAAATTGAACATGAAAAAACTGACTGCGTTTGTTGCCGGCTTGTTGTTCGGCATCGGCCTGTTACTGTCGGGCATGACCAACCCGGCCAAAGTGCTGGGGTTTCTGGACATTGCCGGGCTTTGGGACCCTTCACTGGCCCTGGTCATGATCGGCGCCATTGCCGTGGCGTGGGTGCCGTTTCACTGGGCCATGAAACAGAAAACATCCCTGCTGGGCTTACCCATGCAACTGCCGGTAAGCCGTGAACTGGATCGACGCCTGATCGGTGGCAGTCTGCTGTTCGGCGTCGGCTGGGGCATTGCCGGCATGTGCCCGGGCCCGGCACTGGTGCTGCTGCCCACCGGGCACTGGCAGGCCTGGGTGTTTGTGATTGCCATGTTGGCGGGCATGCTCATTTTCAATGTCCTGCAGACCCGTCGTTGAGCCCGCGAATGTGTTGCGGCCCCCGCCTGATCGCCCGGATTGGTCTTGAGCCGAAGCATTTTCTTTCAGCGGTTGAGCGCGAGCCCCATCGACAGCAGCTCTTTTCTGAGCAATGGCGGCTCGACAACGACCAGCCCAGCCTGACAGTCAACCTGTAATAGGCGATTAAGCTTGCGTTGGCTTGCCACAGGTTCGACCAGTAAGTAGCTTTTAGCCTCACCGATGCTGATGACGTTGAGTATCCAGTCATCCCCTTGTTCATTGAGCCATTCGCTCATCGCTGATCGGTGTTGTTGCACAAGGGCATCGGCGTTCCATACCGCCATCTGCGCAAACACCTGGGGCAGATGGCTCTGCGGCCGCATTATCTTCAGGTCCGCGGCCAGGGCGACGGGCAGGTCAGCTTCAATCACCGCCTGACATTCGAGAAAGTAACGTTCAGGCCAGTCCGGCGCCAACCCCGCGAGCTGTCTCAGAACCTCAAAAGCCCTGAGATCCTCATCAGTGCTGTGCAATCCGGTGAAACACAGGGTGTTATCCAGAATCGCCGTGCCCAGCAACGCCGCACTCTGTGTACTGATGCGGGGCAGCAGACCCGAGTTTTCCCAGCGTTGGAAAACCTGAGTCGCTGCCGCGCCAATCGGCCGAATGTCAGCATTCGGCCCCAGGATTTCGGCCCAATAGGCCTCGAAGCCAGGATGATGATCAATCACCTCCACCACCCGATCGAGCTTCACCATCGGGTCGAAGTAGTGATAGTCAGAAACGTCCATCACCACGAACTCGTCATCGGCTCGCGGGATGTAATCATCAAAGTGTTTGTTCCACCCCAACACCGTTGCCGAGACACTGGCGTTGGGCTGTGCGCTGCTCACGGCCCTGGCATCGACGCCGGTAAGATTCAACCATTCGGCATAAGCAATGCAGCACGCATAAGCATCGATATCCAGATAGGCCGAACCGGAGGTCACCACCCTCATGACGGGTCTACCGCCAGTCTGTGGTGCCGCTCACGTGGGCAAGGCAAGTCCAGCGCGTGCGCGAATCCGTAAATCGACATCACATGTCCACATCCATATTCACGTTACGTAACAGGGCGTCCACCCTGCTGCAGTTGTTACCTGATAATCAGGTCGCGCAAAATCTCACAGAGACATGACGTAAATGTGACAAGGCGATGGAATATTAAGTAAGTGTTCGGATGGGGAGAGGTCTTACCCCTCCCCCCACTCTCGGCGAGACCTCAGGCCGCCAGTTCACCACTGGCAATCGCCGCCGAAGCCGCCAGCATCGCCCGTAACAACACCGCACAACCGGCCGCCAGGTCGTCCGGTGTGGCGTTTTCGATTTCGTTGTGGCTGATGCCGCCCTCGCAGGGCACGAAGATCATCCCGGCCGGCCCCAGCTCGGCGAGGAAGATCGCGTCATGCCCCGCCCCGCTGACGATGTCCATGTGTGACAGCCCAAGACCTTGCGCCGCGCCGCGCACTGCCTCGACGCAGCCCTTGTCGAAATACAATGGCGGGAAATCGGCAGTTGGCGTCAGTTCATAAGTCAGACCGTGCTCATCGCAGGTGCTGTCGATCACCTGCCGGACCTCGGCGATCATCGAGTCCAGCCGCGCCGGCTCCAGATGACGGAAATCAAGGGTCATGCGCACTTCGCCGGGGATGACGTTACGCGAGCCTGGATAGGCTTGCAGACAACCGACGGTGCCACAGGCGTGAGGTTGATGACCGAGGGCAGTACGGTTCACGGCGGCGACGATTGCGGCGGCGCCGACCAATGCATCCTTGCGCAAATGCATCGGAGTTGGTCCGGCGTGAGCCTCGACGCCGTGCAGTTTCAGGTCGAACCACTTCTGTCCCAACGCGCCCATCACCACGCCAATGGTCTTGCGCTCGTCTTCCAGAATCGGCCCTTGCTCGATGTGCGCTTCAAAGTAGGCACCGACTGCGTGCCCACTAACCTTGCGCGGACCGGCATAGCCGATGGCATTCAGCGCCTCACCCACGGTTACGCCGCTGGCGTCGGTCTTGGCCAGGGTTTCCTCGAGGGTGAATTTTTCGGCAAACACCCCGGAGCCCATCATGCATGGGGCGAAGCGCGAGCCTTCTTCGTTGGTCCAGACCACCACTTCCAGCGGCGCTTCGGTTTCCACGCCCAGGTCGTTGAGGGTGCGCAGCACTTCGACCCCGGCCAACACGCCGAAACAACCGTCGAACTTGCCGCCGGTAGGTTGGGTGTCGATGTGGCTGCCAGTCATCACCGGTGGCAGTTGCGGATTGCGCCCGGCGCGGCGGGCGAAGATGTTGCCGACGGCATCGATGCTCACCGTGCAGCCTGCTTCCTCGCACCATCTGACGAAAATGTCGCGAGCCTGGCGGTCAAGGTCAGTCAGGGCCAGGCGACAGACGCCGCCCTTGACCGTGGAGCCGAGTTTGGCCAGCTCCATGAGCGACTGCCAGAGGCGGTCGCGATTGATGTGCTGATGGCTGGACTGCAGAACGTCTACGGCAGCGTTCATGGTGATCTCCTTCAGGCTAATTTTTATAGTTCCCATGCTCTGCGTGGGAATTCATCTCTGGACGCTTTTGGGACGCAAAGCGTCCCCGGCTGCACTCCCACGCAGAGCATGGGAACGATCACCCTTTTCCTATATCGAGGTATCGGCCACAGCCGTGTCGCTGCTACGCATCGTGCACAACCCGTAATACATCAGCCCGCCAAGAGCCGAGCCGGTGAACCAGCCGTAGCTGTAGAACCAGCTGAAGGCATCGCTGCCCAGCGACAGCAAGGTCAACACTACCGGCACGCCGAAGGCGATGAAGCCGTTCCAGTTCCACGCCGGGTACACGTCATCGCGGTACAGGCCAGCCAGGTCCAGTTGTTGTTTCTTGATCAGGAAATAGTCCACCACCATGATCCCGGCGATCGGCCCGAGCAGGCTCGAATAACCGAGCAACCAGTTGGAATAGACCGTTTCCAGACTGACATTGGAGACGATCAGCCCAAGCTTCTTCAGCAGTTCGTGGCCCATCAGCGCCAGCCCTACCAAACCGGTCAACATCACCGCTTTAGTGCGATTGATGAGTTTAGGCGCAAGGTTCTGGAAGTCGTTGGTCGGCGAAACGATGTTGGCGGCCGTGTTGGTCGACAGCGTCGCAATAATGATCAGCGCCATGGCGAACGCCACCCACACCGGGCTCTGGATATGCCCGATCAGGCTGACCGGATCGGAGACAGTCACACCCACCAGTTTCGCCGACGCGGCAGTCATCACCACCCCGAGCGAGGCGAACAGGAACATGGTCAGCGGCAAGCCGAAAATTTGTCCGAGGATCTGGTCTTTCTGGCTTTTGGCGTAGCGGCTGAAGTCCGGGATGTTCAGCGACAAGGTCGCCCAGAACCCGACCATCGCGGTCAGCCCGGCCAGGAAGTAACCGGTCACGCTGGCGCCTTCAGGACGTTTCGGCGGCTGGGCCAGCAACTCGGTCAGCGACACATTCGGCATGGCCCAGACCAGCAGACCCAGCCCCACTGCCACCAACAGCGGTGCCGAGAGCGTTTCCAGCCATTTGATCGACTCGGCCCCCCGCAGCACCACCCACAGGTTCAGCGTCCAGAACATCATGAAGCCGATCACTTCGCCGGTGCCCCCGAGGGATTTCCAGCCCTCGAAAACCGAGCCGAGAAACAGGTGAATCGCCAGCCCGCCAAACATCGTCTGGATGCCGAACCAGCCACAGGCCACCAACGCGCGGATCAGGCACGGCACGTTGGAACCGATCACCCCGAACGAGGAACGCAGCAACACCGGAAACGGAATCCCGTACTTGGTGCCCGCAAAGGCGTTGAGGGTCAGTGGAATCAGCACAATGACGTTGGCCAGCAGAATCGCCAGCAGCGCCTCGCCAACGCTCAGGCCAAAGTAGGCGGTAAGCACCCCGCCAAGGGTGTAGGTCGGCACGCACACCGACATGCCGATCCACAACGCGGTGATGTGCCATTTGTTCCAGGTTCGTTCGTGCACCTTGGTCGGTGCAATGTCGTGGTTGTATCGGGGACTGTCGAGGACGTCGCTGCTGGCGTCCAGTTCGTACAACCCTTCGCGCTCGGTGACGTGCGATCTGTTCTGTTGCATGGCCGCTCCACTGTTTTTTTGATTATTTTGCTCATCGGGCTGGCCTGCGGATAAACCACGAGCCGGACGATGGCCGGAGAACTTACGACTTTTACCGACCGGCCAAGGTGTCAGCGGCGGCAATCAATAAACATGCCGAATGGTCTGCTGACGACCTGAGTGCGTCGGTAAAATCCATGTAAACAACTGATGTTCATCAGTTTTATTCAAACAACAATCAAGCCCGCGAAGGCTTGCCTGGGCACTCAGGCAAAATGCCAGACAAGTTGTCCGAGCCGTCAGGACTCAATCTGGTGCGTTACATTTATTTTGTATTTTTTCTGTCAGCCACAGGCGCACCTCAAATAGCTGATTTCACATAGGAAATCTTGACCATATTTCGATCCTGTCAAGTGCGTCAAAATGGTGAGACGCCTCACCATTTTGGTGATTTGTACATTTAACTGTTTAATATCAATAAGTTAATACAGCTATAAGCTTATAAAAAATATTCTTGCCCAATCCGATATCTCCAGCTAGCGTTTATTCCTGACAGCGCTGACAGGAATACAACTTCCTTAGCCTGCTACATATAAAACACTTAGAACCGGCATAAGCCAGTCAAGCCTGCGAGGAACTCGGAATGTCTCTGTTGATCCGTGGCGCCACCGTTATTACCCATGATGAAAGTTATCGCGCCGATGTCTTGTGCGCCGACGGCGTGATCAAAGCCATCGGCAACAACCTCGATACTCCCGCCGGCTGCGAAGTGCTCGACGGCAGCGGCCAATACCTGATGCCCGGCGGCATCGACCCGCACACGCACATGCAACTGCCCTTCATGGGCACCGTGGCCAGCGAAGACTTTTTCAGCGGCACGGCGGCAGGTCTTGCCGGCGGCACCACGTCGATCATCGACTTCGTAATTCCCAATCCGCAGCAATCGCTGCTGGAAGCTTTCCATCAGTGGCGTGGCTGGGCTGAAAAATCAGCCTCCGACTATGGCTTTCACGTTGCCATCACCTGGTGGAGCGAACAGGTTCGCGAAGAAATGGCCGAGCTGGTCAGCCATCATGGGGTCAACAGCTTCAAGCATTTCATGGCGTACAAGAACGCGATCATGGCCGCCGACGACACGCTGGTCGCCAGCTTCGAGCGCTGTCTGGAGCTCGGTGCCGTGCCGACCGTGCACGCGGAAAATGGCGAGCTGGTCTATCACCTGCAACGCAAGCTGATGGCCCAGGGAATCACCGGCCCTGAAGCGCACCCGCTGTCGCGGCCGTCCCAGGTTGAAGGTGAAGCCGCGAGTCGGGCGATCCGTATCGCTGAAACCCTCGGCACGCCACTGTACCTGGTCCACGTCTCGACCAAGGAAGCACTGGATGAAATCACCTACGCCCGCAGCAAGGGCCAACCGGTCTACGGCGAAGTGCTGGCCGGGCATTTGCTGCTGGATGACAGCGTCTACCAGCATCCGGACTGGCAAACCGCTGCCGGTTACGTGATGAGCCCGCCCTTCCGTCCGCGCGGCCATCAGGAAGCGCTTTGGCATGGCCTGCAGTCAGGAAACCTGCACACCACCGCTACCGATCACTGCTGCTTCTGTGCCGAACAGAAAGCCGCGGGGCGTGACGACTTCAGCAAAATTCCCAATGGTACGGCCGGCATCGAAGACCGCATGGCGGTGCTGTGGGATGAAGGGGTCAACACCGGGCGCCTGTCGATGCAGGATTTCGTTGCGCTGACCTCTACCAACACCGCAAAAATCTTCAACCTCTACCCGCGCAAAGGCTCGATCCGCGTCGGCGCCGATGCCGACCTGGTGCTGTGGGACCCGCAAGGTACGCGGACCATTTCCGCCAAGACCCATCACCAGAACGTCGACTTCAACATCTTTGAAGGCAAGACCGTGCGCGGCGTTCCCAGCCACACCATCAGCCAGGGTCGACTGGTCTGGGCCGACGGCGACCTGCGTGCCGAACGCGGTGCCGGGCGCTACATCGAACGCCCGGCGTACCCGGCGGTGTTTGACCTGTTGAGCAAGCGCGCTGAGCAACACAAGCCGACGGCTGTGAAACGCTGACGCTACCCCTGTGGCGAGGGAGCTTGCTCCCGCTCGGGTGCGTAGCGCCCGTAAACCAGACAACCCGGTCACGCAGATAGGACGTAATCGACCGGTTTGGGAGCGCTTTGCACTCCAGCGGGAGCAAGCTCCCTCGCCACAGGATGCGGCGTTGCCAACCACCTATTTGCGTCATGTACAAAAAACAATGCCCATCAGAGGCAGTACCTCAAATAACCGTGAGGCCAACACCGTGATCAAGACTCTGAGCCACTTGCCCCATCCTGCCGAGGATGCGGCCACCCTCGCCGGCCATTTCACCGACCTGGCGCCGCCGCTCAACGACCGTCAGGCGCATCTGGAAGCCTCGCGCTGTCTGTATTGCTATGACGCGCCATGCGTCAACGCGTGCCCGAGCGACATCGATATCCCGTCGTTCATTCGCAACATCCATCAAGAGAACGTCCAGGGCGCTGCGCAAACCATCCTCTCGGCGAACATCCTGGGCGGTAGTTGCGCCCGGGTCTGTCCGACAGAAATCCTTTGCCAGCACGCCTGCGTGCGCAACAACGCCGAGGAATGCGCGCCGGTACTGATCGGCCTGTTGCAGCGCTATGCCATCGACAACGCACACTTCAGCGAACACCCGTTCCAGCGCGCAGCGGCCACCGGCAAACGGATTGCCGTGGTCGGTGCCGGGCCTGCCGGTTTGTCCTGTGCACACCGCAGCGCCATGCATGGCCACGAGGTGGTGATTTTCGAGGCGCGGGAAAAGGCCGGTGGCCTCAACGAATACGGGATCGCCAAATACAAACTGGTGGATGACTTTGCCCAGCACGAGCTGAATTTCCTGCTGGAAATCGGCGGCATCGAAATCCGCCACGGGCAAAAACTCGGCGAGAACCTGAGCCTCAGCGAACTGCATCAGCAGTTCGACGCGGTATTCCTCGGTCTTGGCCTGGCCGCCAGCAAACAGCTGGGGTTGGCCGACGAAGACGCCCCAGGGCTGTTGGCCGCTACCGATTACATTCGCGAACTGCGCCAGGCCGATGACCTGAGCCAATTGCCGCTGGCCGATCATTGCATCGTCCTCGGCGCCGGCAACACAGCAATCGACATGGCCGTGCAAATGGCCCGCCTCGGTGCGCGCGACGTGAACCTAGTGTATCGCCGGGGTCTAGAGGACATGGGCGCAACCGGTCATGAACAGGACATCGCCAAGGCCAATCAGGTACGGCTGATGACCTGGGCGCAACCGCAGGAAGTATTGTTCGACGACAAAGGCCAGGTGCGCGGCATGCGTTTCACCCGTACACGTATGGACAATGGCCGGCTGATCAGCACCGGGGACACCTTCGAGCTGGCCGCCGATGCGATCTTCAAAGCCATCGGCCAACGCTTCGACGACAGCGCGCTGAGCGATCCGCTGGCCCGCGAACTGAAACGCCAGGGCGAGCGGATTCAGGTCGACGAGCAGATGCGTACCAGCATTCCCGGCGTCTATGCCGGTGGCGATTGCACCAGTCTCGATCAGGACCTCACCGTGCAGGCTGTGCAGCACGGCAAACTCGCGGCGCAAGCGATCCATGCCCAACTCATGCTCAACGTGGAGGCTGCGTAAATGGCCGATCTTTCGATTGTCTTCGCCGGCATCAAAGCACCTAACCCGTTCTGGCTGGCCTCCGCGCCGCCCACCGACAAGGCCTACAACGTAGTCCGTGCGTTCGAAGCCGGCTGGGGTGGGGTGGTATGGAAAACCCTGGGTGAAGACCCGGCGGCGGTCAACGTCTCATCGCGTTACTCCGCGCATTTTGGCGCCAACCGTGAAGTCATGGGCATCAACAACATTGAGCTGATCACTGACCGCTCACTGGAAATCAATCTGCGGGAAATCACCCAGGTCAAAAAAGACTGGCCGGATCGCGCACTGATCGTGTCGCTGATGGTGCCCTGCGTCGAGGAGTCGTGGAAAAACATCTTGCCGCTGGTGGAAGCCACGGGCGCCGACGGTATCGAGCTGAACTTCGGCTGCCCCCACGGCATGCCGGAACGTGGCATGGGCGCGGCAGTGGGCCAGGTGCCGGAATACGTCGAGCAAGTCACCCGCTGGTGCAAGACCTATTGCTCGCTGCCGGTGATCGTCAAGCTCACGCCAAACATCACCGACATCCGTGTCGCCGCCCGAGCAGCCCACCGTGGCGGCGCCGATGCGGTGTCGCTGATCAACACCATCAACTCGATCACCAGCATCGACCTGGATCGCATGGTTGCGCATCCGATGGTCGGCAGCCAAAGCACCCACGGCGGTTACTGCGGTTCGGCGGTCAAACCGATTGCGTTGAACATGGTCGCCGAAATCGCCCGCGACCCGCAGACCCAGGGCCTGCCAATTTGTGGCATCGGCGGCGTTGGCAGTTGGCGTGACGCAGCTGAATTCATGGCCCTGGGCAGTGGCGCAGTGCAGGTGTGCACAGCGGCGATGCTGCATGGCTTTCGGATCGTCGAGGAGATGAAGGACGGATTGTCCCGCTGGATGGACAGCCAAGGTTACTCAAGCGTGCAGGATTTTTCCGGGCGTGCAGTGGGCAATACCACGGACTGGAAATACCTGGACATCAACTATCAGGTGATCGCCAAGATCGACCAGCAGGCCTGCATTGGTTGCGGCCGTTGCCACATCGCCTGCGAAGACACTTCGCACCAGGCCATCGCCAGCCTGAAACAACCGGATGGCACCCATAAGTATGAAGTGATCGATGACGAGTGCGTGGGCTGCAACCTGTGCCAGATCACCTGCCCGGTGCAGGACTGCATCGAGATGGTGCCGGTCGATAACGGGAAACCGTTTCTGGACTGGGACCATGATCCGAGGAATCCCTATCACGTGGCCCCATAACTGAAGATCGTTCCCACGCTCTGCGTGGGAATGCATCCCGTGACGCTCTGCGTCACATTCAGAGCGGACGCAGAGCGTCCATGGCGGCATTCCTTTGCTGCGCATGGGAACGATCGGCGTGGAACGTGGGAGCGATCTGGTTACGGTTCCAACCCGATCCCCCGCAGAATCACGCTGGTCACCGTCTGCACCGCACGCTCGAACTGCATGTCCGACAGCGGTTGATGGTCGTTGAGGATGTTGATCTGGTGATCGAAGTCGGCGTAATGCTGGGTCGAGGCCCAGATCATGTACAGCAGGCTTGAAGGCTCCACCGGCAGGATGCGTTTGTCCTCCACCCATTGGCGAATTTTCGCTTCCTTCATCTTGGCCCAGTCGTACAGGCTGGCGTCCAGCGCCTCACCCAATGTCGGCGCACCGTGGATGATTTCATTGGCCCAGACTTTCGAGCCATAAGGCCGGCTGCGGGAATGGTTCATCTTGGCGCGGATGTAACTGCTGAGCACCACTCGCGGGTCATCGAACATCTCGAAGCACAGCGCGTCCTGCTTCCAGACTTCCAGCAAATCGAACAGCACCGCGCTGTACAGCTCAGCCTTGGTGCTGAAGTAGTAATGCAGATTGGAGCGCGGCAGTTGCACTTCTTTAGCGATGTCGGCCATCGCGGTGCTGCCAAAACCTTTCTCGGCGAAGACCTTCTCGGCGGCCAGGAGGATTTTCTCGACGTTACTGCGACGGATCTCGATCTTGTGATTGCCCATGAGGGCTCCCTGACAGCGGCATGGGTCAAGACTAGCATTCGCCACCTGCGAAACGAAACGTCGTACAGGGTGCGAGGCATAGGTAAACTGTCGCATCTTCCAATCTGCCTGATAGGTGCTGACCCATGTTGCTGAAAAAAGCCCTGACTGTGACTGCCCTCCTCGGCTCGCTGTTCGCCGCCTCCTCGGTGTTTGCTCACGCTCACCTGAAAAGCTCGACGCCAGCCGCCGACAGCAACGTTGCCGCACCTGCCGAATTGCGTCTGGTGTTCTCCGAAGGCGTTGAAGCCAGTTTCACCAAAGTCGATATCAGCAAGGATGGCGTCGCCGTTGCCGTGAAAAGCATCGCCACCGAAAGCGCCGATAAAAAGACCCTGGTCGTCACCCCCATCGCACCTCTGAGCGCCGGTAACTACAAGGTCGAATGGCATGCAGTGTCGGTCGACACCCATAAAAGCGCTGGCAACTACAGCTTCAAGGTGAGTCAGTAATCGATGTCGAGCGCGCTGGTCCTGTGCCGCTTCCTGCATTTCACCGTCGTGCTGATGCTGTTTGGGGCCTGTCTGTTCAGGCCCCTGCTGTTGCGCCATGAACCGCTGACCCAAGCACTTGCAACACTTGATCAACGTCTCGCCGGGCTGAGTCGGCTGCTTGCCGGGTTCACCTTGTTCACCGGGATTTGCTGGCTGCTGTTGATCACCGCCAGCATGGCCGGCTCACTGTCGGCGGCATTTGATTGGCCAACCGTGCAACTGGTGTTGAGCAACACCTTCTTCGGGCAGGTCTGGCGCTGGCATCTGCTGTTCAACGGACTGCTGGTGGTCTGCCTGCTGAGCCCGCTGAACAACTCGTTTGCACTGCGTATGCTCCTGAGCAGCCTGTTGCTGATGACCCTCGCCCCGGTCGGTCATGGCGCGATGCTCGATGGACTGAGTGGCCAGTTGCTGATCCTCAATCAAGTGATTCACCTGACCTGCGTCGGTGCCTGGCTGGGCGGGTTAATGCTGCTGATGATGATTCTGCTGCGACCGACGACCCACGCTGTCGGGCCGATACTGCAACGCTTCAGCGGGATTGGTTATGGGTTGGTGGCGGGTTTGCTGGTGACCGGCCTGATCAACGTCCGGGTGTTGACCGGGGCCTTCTGGCCGACACCGCTGCTGTCCGGGTTCGCGCTGATTCTGTTGATCAAGGTGCTGTTGGTCAGCGCCATGCTTGGCCTGGCGCTGTTCAATCGCTTGAAAATCAACCACTGCGAGCAACGCCTCTCCGCGCTGCGCACCAGCGTGATGCTGGAGTGGTTGCTGGGGATAGCGGCCGTGGCAGCAGTTTCCCTGTTGGGTACATTGCCGCCGATGGTGGCCGGTAACTGATCGTTCCCGCATGGGAACGATCATCGACACCTACGGATTGCCAGCGACGGCATTGCCTTGCCCGGACGTATCGATACTCACCACCACCGACATGCCGGGCCGCAGGCGTTCGCTTTGCGCCTGGTCCGCGTCAACAGTGATGCGCACCGGCACGCGTTGGGCGATTTTGACGAAGTTGCCGGTGGCGTTGTCGGCTTGCAACAGGCTGAACTCAGAACCGGTGGCCGGTGAAATACGCTGCACCCGGCCGTGAAATTTCTGGTGATTCAAGGCATCGACAGTGAAGGTAACCGGCTGGCCGATGTGGATGTTGTTCATCTGGGTTTCTTTCATGTTGGCGATCACCCACAACTGACTCGGCACCAAGGCCATCAACTGCGCGCCGGAGTTGACGTAGGCACCAAGACGCACGCCGATCTGCCCGAGCTGGCCGTCCTGCGGGGCGACCACGCGAGTATTGGACAGATCGATCCGCGCCAGCTCAACCGCCGCTTCGGCACTGGCCACCGCCGCCTCCAGCGAACCTCGATTGACGATCACCGTTTGCAGGTCCTGCCGGGCAATTTCCCGACTGGCCTGGGCCTGAGCCACCGCAGCGATGGTTTGCGCATTAGCGGCACGGGTCACGTCCAGCTCACGCTTGGAGACCGAGCCGTCGCTGATCAACGCCTCATTACGCCGCAAGTCCGCCGCGCTTTTTTGCGCCTGGGCCTGGCTGTCGGTCAGCGCCGCCTGACGCAGCTTGATCGTCGCCTCGGCGCTGTTGCGTTGCTGCACCGCATTGGCCAGCGCGGCTTTCTGCACTGCCAGTTGTGCCAGCGACTGATCCAGACGTTGCTTGTAGATCCGGTCATCCAGTCGCACCAACAGGTCGCCGGTCTTGACGAACTGGAAGTCCTGCACCGACACCTCAAACACGTAGCCGCTGAGTTGCGGGCCGATGATCGTCACCTGGCCACGAACCAGCGCGTTTTCAGTGCTTTCGATGGCGCTGCCAAATGGCGGCAACTGCCAGGCATACAGCACGATCAGCACCCCGACGATGGCAATCGCGGCAAAGCCCAGGGACGAAATGATCCGCACCGGCAGCGAACGCGGCTCGGTGCCAGAAGTTTTAGGCGGGGCCACGCCCTCGGGAGTCGAGGCGATGGCGTTGGTGGTTGTGGTGATCGGGTCAGTCATGAAGAAGAGGCACCGCTGGAAGGAACGGAAGTCGGACTGGCCGGCGCGGGAGCGACAGCCTTGGTCGTGCTCAGCAGCCACAGGCTGCGAATGAAGATCCAGAGCATGGTCAGCATCGCGATTACCGCGATCAGCATGAACACGTCGTTATAGGCCATGACATTCGCCTCCCGGGTCGCAGCCGCTGCCAGGCTACGAATGCCCTGGGTGGTGCGGGCCGATGGGTCGGCGATACTCGAGACATAACTCGCGCTGCTGCCTTGCACACGGCTGGCCACTTGCGGGTCGATCAGGGTCAGGCGCTCGACGATATGGCTGGAATGGAATTTTTCCCGGGCGATCTGGAACGTCCCTAACAGCGCCGCGCCAATCAAGCCGCCGAGGTTCTGGCAAATCCCGAACAGCACTGAAAAACTCACCAGATTGCGCGGATTGGTCAACACGTTGCGCGTGCCGAGGACCATGGTCGGCCCGAGGAAAAACGTTCCGCCAAAGGCCAGCAGAAACTGGCTGAGGTACATGTTCTCCGGGCGTGTCAGGTTGGTCGAGAAACTGTCCATCACGGAACCTGTGGCCATCAGCGCCAGGGAAATGATCAACGGCATCAACAGGTGCGAGGGATTGATCGTCAGCGCGCTGGAGGCAAGGCCAGCGACGCTGCCCACGAGCATCACCACGTAAAGGCTGTGCATCTGCTGGCTGCCCAGGTTCAGGGTTTGCAGCAAACCCACGGCCCCGGTGGACTGTTCGGTGAGCACCATACGGATGAGGATCACCGCCAATGCCAGGCGAATCATCACCCCGCTGCCAAGCCAGCGGGTCATCAGCATCGGGTTGCTGCGGTTATGTTCGATGGCCAGGCCGGCCATGATCAACACGATCGATCCGGCCGAGGCGACGCCGATCCACGGTGCTTCGAGCCACCAATCGATACGGCCCAACGACAACACCGCACAGAGCAGCGCCACTCCACCTGCCAGCAAGGCGAAGGTCAGGAAATCGAGTTTTTCGAAAGTTTTGAAGCGGTCACCCGGTGGCAACTTGAGCATGAACACACAGCCCAGTGAGGTCAGCGCCATGCCCAGTTCAAACAGATAGAGCCCGCGCCATTCAGCGATCTGCAACAGGTCTTCGGAAAACAGCCGGGCCAGTGGCAATGCCAGTTGCGAGGTACCCAGGCCCAGCACCAGCGCCTTCATCCGCCACTTCGCCGGGAAAGCCTGAACCATGTAATACAGGCCCAACGAACTCAGCGCCGCGCCGACCATGCCGTGGGCGGCGCGCACCGCAATCGCCGAGCTGAGGTCGTTGACGAACAAATGGCCAAAGGTCACCAGCGCATACAGCACCAGGAACACTTCGGTGAACGCCCGCAGGCCGTACTGCTGACGAAACTTCACCAGCAGCAGGTTCATCGAGACGTTGGTCATCACGTAAGCCGCCGGCAGCCAGGCCATCTCGGCAGTCGTCGCCCCCAGCGCCCCTTGCAGGTAAGGCAGATTGGCGACCACCAGCGCGTTGCCCAAACCACCGGTCAATGCCACCAACAACCCGACCAATGCATAAGCCAACCGCTTTGGCGTGGCGTGCAAAGGCGTCGAGGGGGAACCGGGCAAGCTTGGCCGTTCGTGGGGCTGCCAGTTGCGCGGGGCGTAGTGATCCATGGCGTGGCCTTGTCATCGGTATTGAAGGCAGTAAACCTGAGCCAGAGATTTCTTGCCAGTTCGCTACACAGCAACCATCGATTTCAAGCCTTGAGCAGCATGTAGCCGGCCACCATCAGGCACACACTGGCAAACCCCACTTGAAGTGCCCGAGCCGGAACCCGGGCGCACAGTCGCCGCCCCACGACCATCCCGGCGATGCTCGCGGCGATAAAAGCCACGCCCTGGGCATCGATGGTCACCCCGGCATGAAAGGCGCCGATCACTCCGGTTGCCGAGATCAAACTGATCACCATCAACGAGGTGGCGATGATGCCGCGCATCTGTACGTCGGTCAGTTGCTTGAATGCCGGCACGATCAGGAAACCGCCACCGACCCCGAGCAAGCCTGATACCACCCCAGTCACCGCCCCCAATGCAGCCAGGGTTGCAGTGCATTTGGCGGTCCAGGAAAAGCGCCCGGTCTGTTGATCGAGCATGCAGTTCTTCTGGCCCCAGTTAGCGTGACCGTGATCGCTCGGCCCCGCTTGCGGCTTTTCTCGCCGCAGCATCCGCCAGGCGATCATGATCATCAGCAGGCTGAACAGGATCATCAGGACTTTTTCCGGCAACTGATGGGCGAAGTAGATGCCCACCGGCGAGAACACCGCCCCCAGCAACGCGATCAACAACGCCGCACGGTAGCGCACCAACCCATGGCGCAAGCCGTCGATGGCGCCGACCGCCGCTGCACTGCCCACCGCAAACAACGCCACCGGCGCCGCCTGGGTCATGCTCCAGCCCAACCCGAGCACCAGGGCCGGGACTGCAAGAATGCCCCCGCCGGCCCCGGTCAACCCCAGGATCAGGCCCATCACCACACCAAACAATGTCGCCAGCAGCATAGGGTTTTCTCAATCGACCTTGGACACACGAGTCAGCCACTCACGACCTTTGAGCATGCCGTTCCAGTAAAACCACGGCAGCAGCGTCGCCTTGAGAAACCATGCCGAACGCCGCGCCACAGTCGGCTCGAGGGGAAAAGTCGGCAGCAGCTTACCGGCATAGCCGAACTCGGCGAGTATCACCTTGCCCTTCTCCACCGTCAGCGGGCAGGAGCCGTAACCGTCGTACTTCAGCGGCAAGGGTTGCTGTTTGCGCAAGGCCAGCACGTTCTCCGCGACCACGACGATTTGCTTGCGCACTGCGGCGGCGGTCTTGGCGTTGCTGGTAGAGCAAACATCGCCGAGGGCGAACACGTCCGGATAACGCACATGCTGCAAACTGTGGACGTCCACTTCGCACCAGCCAGCGGCATCGGCAAGCAAACTCTGACGGATGAAGTCCGGCGACACCTGTGGTGGCACCACGTGCAGCAGATCGAATTTTTTCGCTTGCAGCGTGACCGCTCCGGCGGCGTCCTTGACCTCGAACCAGGCGGTTTGCGCCGGCCCGTCGACCTTCACCAGGTTGGAGTTGAATGCCAGCCGGGCACGGTATTTCTCGATGTACTTCATCAGCGGCGCAACGAAAGTCGCCACGCCGAACAACGCGGCGCCGGCCAGGTTGAACTCGACATCGAGGTTCTTCAGCACACCGTGTCGGAGCCAGTGATCACACGACAGGTACAACGCCTTTTGCGGCGCCCCGGCGCATTTGATCGGGATCGCCGGCTGGGTAAAGATCGCCTTGCCACCGCGCAACCCCTTGACCAGTTGCCAGGTATAAGCCGCATGCCGGTAGCTGTAGTTGGACGTGACACCGTGCTGCCCGAGGGCTTCCTGCAGACCTTCGATTTTCTCCCAGGCCAGTCGCAAGCCAGGGCAGACGATCAGGTTTTGATAGGAGACATTGCGCCCGTCATCAAGCATCAGCAAACGGCTCGCGGGGTCGACGTTGCTGACCGCAGCCTGCAGCCATTGGGCCTGACGCGGCATCACCGCAGACGTTGGTCGCACGGTGTTCTTGAGCTCATGAGCGCCGCCGCCAACCAACGTCCAGGCGGGTTGATAGTAGTGCTGGGCGCTGGGTTCGATGACGGTGATGTTCAAGTGCGGATCGCGCTTGAGCAGGCTGGCGGCGAAGCCGATACCCGCGGTACCGCCGCCTATCACCACGATGTCGGCACTGATGGTCTGGCCCCAGTGTTGGTCCTTCATAAGTTATTGCCTCTACAAGGGGCTGCCCGAAAAGGCTCACGCCCAGCTTTTCAGCACCGCGCCGCAATACAGGCCCGAGAGTGTTTTCATCACCTGAATCACTTCGTGGCTGGCCAGGCCATAGAAAATGTACTTGCCTTCACGTCGGGTGCCCACCAGGCCTTCATCGCGCAGAATGCCCAATTGTTGGGACAACGTCGGCTGACGCACGCCGGTCATGGTTTCCAATTCCCCGACGTTACGCTCGCCCTGGGTCAACTGGCAGAGGATCAGCAGGCGGTCCTCATTGGCCAATGCCTTGAGCAGCGCGCAGGCCTTGGAGGCCGAGGCACGCAATTGCGCCACTTCACCTTCGCTTAGACTGGATTGCATTTGCAGATAACCTTGGTCGTCACTTAAGCTGCGGACATTATGTTTAAACATAAAGTGTTGCAAGCCTTTGTGTCTTTCTGCCACCCAGCCAGGACCCGCCGCCATGCCAGCGTTGATCCAAGCCTTCCTTGACGACGCATCAAAGACCTACACCTATGTGATCTATGAACACGACGGCGGCCCCTGCGCCATTGTCGACTCAGTGCTCGATTACCACCCGGCGTCCGGTCGAACCGCCACCACACAGGCTGACCGGGTGATTGCTTTCGTTCGCGAGCACCAGTTGCAAACCCAATGGCTGCTGGAAACCCACGCCCATGCCGATCACCTGTCCGCCGCGCCTTACCTGCGCCGCGAGTTGGGCGGCAACATCGCCATCGGCCAGGCCATCAGTCAGGTGCAGGACGTCTTCAAGAACCTGTTCAACCTTGAGCCGGCGTTTCGCAGCGACGGTTCGCAGTTCGACCATCTGTTTGCGCCGGACGAGGAATTTGCCATCGGCAACCTCAAGGCCAAGGCGCTGCATGTTCCCGGTCACACTCCGGCAGACATGGCCTACCTGATCGACGATGAACTGATTCTTGTGGGCGACACGCTGTTCATGCCCGACGTCGGCACCGCCCGCTGCGACTTCCCTGGCGGCAACGCCAATCAACTGTTCGCCTCGATACACAGGTTGCTGGCCTTCCCCGCCGACACCCGTCTCTATGTCTGCCACGACTACCCGCCAGCCGGCCGTACTTCCCAGTGCATGACCACCGTTGGCGAGCAACGCAAAAACAATATTCATGTGCATGACGGCATCGACGAAACGGCGTTCGTCGAAATGCGCACCCGGCGCGATGCGGGCTTGTGCATGCCGACGCTGATACTGCCGGCGATTCAGGTGAATGTGCGGGCCGGGAATATGCCGCCGGCTGAAGACAATGGCGTGGTCTACCTGAAGATCCCGCTGAATCAGTTCTGATTTTCCAAAATCAAAAGATCGCAGCCCCTGTAGCTGCCGCAGGCTGCGATCTTTTGATGGTGATCTTAATTGGCCAGGGTCAAACCATTGGCCGGCAATGGCAGCGCAGTTTTGTAGCGCACCTGCTTCAGCGCAAAGCTTGAGCGGATGTTGGCGACGCCCGGGACCTTGGTCAGGAAGTCCATCATGAAGCGTTCCAGCGACTGAATGGTCGGCACCAGTACGCGGATCAGATAGTCCGGGTCGCCGGCCATCAGGTAACACTCCATCACCTCCGGACGGTTGGCGATGGCGGCCTCGAATTGCGCCAGCGCCTCTTCCACCTGTTTTTCCAGGCTGACGTGAATGAACACGTTGACGTGCAGCCCCAGCAGGTCGGCATCCAGCAGCGTGACCTGCTCGCGAATCAGCCCTAATTCTTCCATGGCCTTGACCCGATTGAAGCACGGTGTCGGTGACAGATTCACCGAGCGTGCGAGGTCGGCGTTGGTGATGCGGGCGTTCTCCTGAAGGCTGTTGAGAATGCCGATGTCGGTACGGTCCAGTTTGCGCATGAGACAAAACAACCTGTTTTTTATGTTTATGAAGATTTTTTATCCTCAAATGGCTTCAACTGCAACGAAACAGAGATAAATATTCTTCTTGCCCCGGCCTATGATTGTTGTAGGACAAGATTTCTTCTACCCGAAGGATGACGGTCAGCTCACTACAAGAAATTCACAAGATCGAGCGTAGAAAGCCATGAATCAAGCGTACGAACCCCTGCGCCTGCACGTTCCCGAACCCTCGGGCCGGCCCGGCTGCAAAACCGACTTCTCCTACCTGCGCCTGACCGATGCCGGCACGGTGCGCAAACCCCCAATCGACGTAGAACCTGCCGACACCGCTGATCTGGCCAAGGGCCTGATTCGCGTGCTCGACGATCAGGGCAATTCCCTCGGTCCATGGGCGGAAGGCGTGCCCGTGGAGATTCTGCGTAAAGGCATGCGCGCCATGCTCAAGACGCGGATTTTCGACAACCGCATGGTGGTCGCCCAACGTCAGAAAAAGATGTCGTTCTACATGCAGAGCCTTGGCGAAGAAGCCATCGGCAGCGCCCAGGCCCTGGCCCTGAACATCGACGACATGTGCTTCCCCACCTACCGTCAGCAAAGCATTCTGATGGCTCGCGAAGTGCCGCTGGTGGACCTGATCTGCCAACTGCTGTCCAACGAGCGCGATCCGCTCAAGGGCCGTCAGTTGCCGATCATGTACTCCGTTAAAGACGCCGGTTTCTTCACCATCTCCGGCAACCTTGCCACCCAGTTCGTGCAAGGCGTGGGCTGGGGCATGGCGTCGGCGATCAAGGGCGACACCAAAATCGCCTCGGCCTGGATCGGCGACGGCGCCACCGCAGAATCCGACTTCCACACCGCCCTCACCTTCGCTCACGTTTACCGTGCGCCAGTGATCCTCAACGTGGTCAACAACCAGTGGGCGATCTCGACGTTCCAGGCGATTGCCGGTGGTGAAGCCACCACCTTCGCCGGTCGTGGCGTCGGCTGCGGCATCGCCTCCCTGCGGGTCGACGGCAACGATTTTGTCGCGGTGTACGCCGCCTCTGCCTGGGCCGCCGAACGCGCCCGCCGCAACCTCGGCCCGACCATGATCGAATGGGTCACCTACCGCGCCGGCCCGCACTCGACGTCCGATGATCCTTCCAAATACCGCCCCGCCGACGACTGGAGTCACTTCCCGTTGGGCGACCCGATTGCGCGCCTCAAGCAGCATCTGATCCGCATCGGCCAGTGGTCCGAAGAGGAGCACTTCAGTGTCAGTGCTGAACTGGAAGCCGAAATCATCGCCGCGCAAAAAGAAGCCGAACAGTACGGCACCCTCGCCGGCGGCCAGATTCCGAGCGCAGCGACCATGTTCGAAGACGTCTATAAAGAGATGCCGGAGCACTTGAAGCGCCAGCGTCAAGAGTTGGGGATCTGACATGAACGATCACAACAATAATATCGAGCTGGAAACCGCCATGACGACTACCACCATGACCATGATCCAGGCCCTGCGCTCGGCCATGGACGTGATGCTCGAGCGTGACGACAACGTCGTGGTGTTCGGCCAGGACGTCGGTTACTTCGGCGGCGTGTTCCGTTGCACCGAAGGCCTGCAAAGCAAATACGGCACCTCGCGGGTGTTCGATGCCCCGATCTCCGAAAGCGGCATCGTCGGCGTTGCGGTCGGCATGGGCGCCTACGGTTTACGGCCAGTGGCCGAGATCCAGTTCGCCGATTACGTCTACCCGGCCTCGGACCAGATCATTTCCGAAGCGGCACGCCTGCGTTATCGCTCGGCCGGCGAGTTCACCGCCCCGATGACCTTGCGCATGCCTTGCGGCGGCGGCATCTACGGCGGCCAGACCCACAGCCAGAGCATCGAGGCGATGTTCACCCAGGTCTGCGGTTTGCGCACGGTCATGCCGTCCAACCCTTACGACGCCAAAGGCCTGCTGATCGCCTCCATCGAGAACGATGACCCGGTGATCTTCCTTGAGCCAAAGCGCCTGTACAACGGCCCGTTTGACGGCCATCACGACCGCCCGGTAACCCCGTGGTCGAAACACCCGGCCGCGCAAGTGCCGGACGGCTACTACACCGTTCCGCTGGACGTCGCCGCCATCACCCGTCCGGGCAAGGACGTGACCATCCTGACCTACGGCACCACCGTGTACGTCTCGCAAGTGGCCGCTGAAGAGACCGGCATCGACGCCGAAGTCATCGACCTGCGCAGCCTGTGGCCGCTGGACCTGGAAACCATCGTCAAATCGGTGAAGAAAACCGGCCGTTGCGTGGTCGTCCACGAAGCCACCCGCACCTGCGGCTTTGGCGCCGAATTGGTGTCACTGGTGCAAGAACATTGCTTCCACCACCTGGAAGCGCCAATCGAGCGCGTGACCGGTTGGGACACCCCCTACCCGCATGCGCAAGAGTGGGCGTATTTCCCTGGTCCGTCCCGTGTGGGCGCGGCGTTGAAACGGGTCATGGAGGTCTGAATGGGCACGCACGTTATTAAAATGCCGGACATTGGCGAAGGCATTGCAGAAGTTGAGCTGTCGGTGTGGCACGTCAAGGTCGGCGACATGGTCGTCGAAGATCAGGTACTGGCCGATGTGATGACCGACAAGGCGATGGTCGACATTCCGTCCCCGGTGCATGGCAAGGTGATCTCCCTGGGCGGTGAGCCAGGTGAAGTCATGGCCGTCGGCAGCATATTGATCAGCATCGAAGTGGAAGGTGAAGGCAACGTCAAAGCGTCGTCTCAGCCCGCGCCGGTTGCACAAGCACCGAAGCCTGCAGCGGTTGCCGCACCGAAAGTCGAAGCCGTGGTTGAAAGCAAACCTGCCGTCCCGGCTCGCCCAATTGCGCCGCAAGGCCCGATGGTCGCTCGCGAAGCCGATGAGCGTCCGTTGGCCTCCCCGGCCGTGCGCAAACACGCGCTGGATGCCGGCATTCAATTGCGTCTGGTCCGTGGCACCGGCCCTGCCGGGCGGATTCTTCACGAAGACCTCGAGGCCTATCTGGCACAAGGTCAGTCGAACGCATCGAGCACTGTGGCCGCATACGCCGAACGCAACGACGAACAGCAGATCCCGGTGATCGGCATGCGTCGCAAGATCGCCCAGCGGATGCAGGATGCCACCCAGCGTGCGGCGCACTTCAGCTACGTCGAAGAGATCGACGTGACGGCGGTGGAAGAACTGCGTGCGCATCTGAATGAAAAGCACGGCGCGACTCGCGGCAAGCTGACGTTGCTGCCGTTCCTGGTTCGCGCCATGGTCGTCGCCCTGCGCGACTTCCCGCAGATCAACGCCCGTTACGACGACGAAGCCCAGGTCATCACCCGCCTCGGCGCGGTGCATGTCGGCGTCGCGACCCAAAGCGACATCGGCTTGATGGTGCCAGTGGTGCGTCACGCCGAGGCTCGCAGCCTGTGGGACAGCGCCGCGGAGATCTCCCGTCTGGCCACTGCTGCGCGCAATGGCAAAGCCAGTCGCGATGAACTGTCCGGCTCGACCATCACCCTGACCAGCCTTGGCGCCTTGGGCGGCATCGTCAGCACCCCGGTGCTGAACCTGCCCGAAGTGGCGATCGTCGGCGTCAACAAGATCGTCGAGCGGCCGATGGTGATCAAAGGCCAGATCGTGATTCGCAAGATGATGAACCTCTCCAGCTCCTTCGATCACCGGGTGGTCGACGGCATGGACGCGGCGCAATTCATCCAGGCCATTCGTGGCTTGCTCGAACAACCCGCAACCCTGTTTGTGGAGTAGTAAGGCATGCAACAGACTCTGAACACCACGCTGCTGATTATCGGCGGCGGCCCCGGCGGCTATGTAGCGGCGATCCGCGCAGGTCAGCTGGGCATCAGCACCATTCTGGTCGAAGGCCAGGCGCTCGGCGGCACCTGCCTGAACATCGGCTGCATTCCGTCAAAAGCGCTGATTCATGTGGCCGAGCAGTTCCATCAGACTCAGCACCACAGCCAGCATTCGGCCCTCGGGATCAACGTCTCGACGCCGACCCTGGACATCGGTAAAAGCGTCGAGTGGAAGGACGGTATCGTTGATCGCCTGACCACCGGCGTCGCGGCGCTGCTGAAAAAGCACAAGGTCCAGGTCATTCAAGGCTGGGCCAAGGTGATCGATGGCAAGACCGTCGAAGTCGGCGACACCCGTATCCAGTGCGAGCACCTGCTGCTGGCCACCGGTTCGAAAAGCGTCAACCTGCCGATGCTGCCGATTGGCGGGTCGATCATCTCTTCCACCGAAGCCCTGGCGCCGAAAAGCGTGCCAAAACGGCTGATCGTGGTCGGTGGCGGCTACATCGGGCTTGAGCTGGGCATTGCCTACCGCAAGCTCGGCGCTGAAGTGAGTGTGGTCGAGGCGCAGGATCGGATTCTGCCGGCTTATGACGCCGAACTGACCCAGCCGGTCAACGAAGCGCTCAAGCAACTCGGCGTGAAGCTTTACTTGAAGCACAGCGTCGAAGGCTTTGATTCACAAGCCAATACCTTGCAAGTGCTCGACCCGAATGGTGAAACCCTGAACCTGGCCACCGATCAGGTGCTGGTGGCGGTTGGGCGTAAACCCAACACCCAGGGCTGGAACCTTGAAGCGTTGAAGCTGGACATGAACGGCTCGGCGATCAAGATCGACAACCGCTGCGCGACCAGCATGCGTAACGTCTGGGCCATCGGCGACCTGAGTGGCGAGCCGATGCTCGCCCACCGTGCCATGGCGCAGGGTGAAATGGTCGCTGAGCTGATCTCGGGCAAACACCGCGAGTTCAACCCCACCGCCATCGCTGCCGTGTGCTTTACCGACCCGGAATTGGTGGTGGTCGGCAAGACCCCGGACGAAGCCAAGGCCGCTGGCCTGGATTGCATCGTGTCGAGCTTCCCGTTCGCCGCCAACGGCCGGGCGATGACCCTGGAATCGAAAAGCGGCTTCGTGCGGGTGGTCGCGCGGCGTGACAATCATCTGATTGTCGGTTGGCAAGCGGTGGGTGTCGGGGTGTCCGAGTTGTCGACGGCGTTCGGCCAGTCCCTGGAAATGGGCGCACGCCTGGAAGACATCGCCGGCACCATCCACGCGCATCCGACGTTGGGTGAAGCAGTACAGGAAGCGGCGTTGCGAGCATTGGGGCACGCCCTGCATTTGTAACTGCTCAACTGTGGCGAGGGAGCTTGCTCCCGCTGGGCTGCGAAGCGGCCCCAATCGCGTCACTGCGATCTGCCTGATACACCGCAGTGTCCGGTTTTACCAGCGCTGCGCACTGGAACGGGAGCAAGCTCCCTCGCCACAGGGTTTCGAATAATGAAGAATCGGCGGCAAGTTTCATGAGCAGGCTAAGAAATCTGCCAATCACCCGATAGTCCGGGCTGCGAATTCGGCCTGGAATGAAGTATTGTTGTCCCCATCCAGAAAAACGTCAGAAGCCTTGAACCGTTCAGGCGATTGTTAAGTGATAGAGGGTGTCATGGGTAACGAAAGCATCAATTGGGACAAGCTGGGCTTTGACTACATCAAGACAGACAAGCGTTATCTGTCGTACTGGCGCAACGGTTCCTGGGATAAAGGCACCTTAACCTCCGACAATGTGCTGCACATCAGCGAAGGCTCGACCGCCCTGCACTATGGCCAGCAATGCTTCGAAGGCATGAAGGCCTATCGTTGCAAGGACGGTTCGATCAACCTGTTCCGCCCGGACCAGAACGCACTGCGCATGCAGCGCAGCTGCGCTCGCCTGCTGATGGCGCAGGTGGAAACCGAAGACTTCATTGAAGCCTGCAAGGCCGTGGTCCGTGCCAACGAGCGTTTCATTCCGCCGTATGGCACTGGCGGCGCACTGTACCTGCGTCCGTTCGTGATCGGCGTGGGTGACAACATCGGCGTGCGTACCGCTCCCGAGTTCCTCTTCTCAATCTTCTGCATCCCGGTCGGCGCCTACTTCAAGGGCGGCCTGACCCCGCACAACTTCCTGATCTCCAGCTACGACCGCGCCGCCCCACAAGGCACCGGCGCTGCCAAGGTCGGTGGCAACTACGCTGCCAGCCTGATGCCTGGTTCCGAGGCCAAGAAGGCGCACTTCGCCGACTGCATCTACCTGGACCCGATGACCCACACGAAAATCGAAGAAGTCGGCTCGGCCAACTTCTTTGGTATCACCCACGACAACAAATTCGTCACGCCGAAATCCCCTTCGGTGTTGCCAGGCATCACCCGCCTGTCGTTGATCGAACTGGCAAAATCGCGTCTGGGTATGGAAGTCATTGAAGGCGACGTGTTCATCGACAAAATCGGCGACTTCAAGGAAGCCGGCGCCTGCGGTACTGCTGCGGTGATCACGCCAATCGGCGGCATCGAGTACAACGGCAAACTGCACGTGTTCCACAGCGAAACCGAAGTTGGCCCGGTCACCCAGAAGCTCTACAAAGAGCTGACCGGTGTGCAGACCGGCGACATCGAAGCGCCAGAGGGCTGGATCGTCAAGGTCTGATCCAGCGCTTGCGGCACTGAAAAGCCCACCCATCGCTCACGCGGTGGGTGGGCTTTTTGCTGGCGATGCTAAAAGCGTTGTGATGTGCCCGATGATGACATTCACCGCGGTCTTTGGTGGCAATGGTACGCGTCTGCGCCATGACGCTGCTATAAGCCAAGAGTTACCAAAGCAGGAAAACTTAACAGCCCTATATCCTTTTAAACAACAGTACAACTGTCAACTTTGACAGTTGTCAGTGTGCTGACTTGGGTATTTACTCAGATCTGCATCTGGTTCATTCCTTTCAGGCAGACTTTATCCAAGGACAGGATATCCATGAATATTAAAAATGTGCAGCGAACGCCCAACCTCGCGCCATCAAATTTCGCATCATTTATTGGTGAACAAACCAGCCGTTAACGTATAGGGCCGGATCAACTTTCGGCGACCAAGAAGAACGTCTCAAGACATTCATCCCCACTATACTCAAGAACAAAAAACATCATGAAATATGTTATATATGGTTCCGGCATAATATTTTTCTCCTCATTGATCCATGATTTCCTTTCAACAGAAAAAACAAAAACATTTTACACTGACGTTTTCGTCAGCCTGTGCGCATTTACCGTAACTTTATTTTTGGCAGAATGGCTTAACACCAATGCATTATTTTATGAAGAACGCCTATCTCTCAAGCTGCCATTCGTATCAACACTCGCAGTTCCGACTCAGTTCCTGATCGCCCTGATTATTCAAGATCTGTTGTATTACTGGATGCACCGCTGCGAACACACCTATGCTTTGTTATGGGTTTCCCACTATACACATCACTCCTCGCCTTTTTTCAATGCATTTATTTCTTTGCGCTCGTCTCTCTTCCAATTTCTATACTTCCCCCTCTTCATGTCGCCACTGCTATTGCTAGGGTTTCCGTCAGAAATACTATTAAGCGCACTGCTGTTCGGAAAAGTATACTCTCTCTTTACACACTCCAAATACCCATTCACTCTAGGCTCAACCCTGGAGCGACTCCTGGTTTCCCCAAACAACCATAAACTTCATCATGCCAGCAACCCAGAATATATCGATAAAAACTTCGGCGGAGTTTTTATCGTATGGGACCTCATATTCGGAACCTATGCACAACCTGCAAACAAGCCCAAGACAATCAACTACGGGATTGCCAACTCAAGCAAATACAGTTTCCTCAGCGGATTATTCGGGGGCTTTACCCAACTGTATCGCAAGACGAAGGCTGCCTCAGGCATAAAAAACAAAATCGAGACAGTTCTTCACACCCAGAACAAAAATGCTCCCGGATCATACCCAGCCAAGCCAGGTCACTTTTTCGAGCGCGCCTATCGCTTCATTCACTATGAAGATCAAGCATGGTCTTTATGGAAAATTCATTACAACATTGCGTACATAGCCAAGAGCTATTTCTTGTGCCCGACACCTGAAAAACCAAATGACAAACTACACTTTCTGGCGTCCAGCCGATATCTAGAAGAACAAAAATTCTCTCAAAATAAAAACATCTCGCACCTCTCTGACTCATGCATAACACTTACTTTCGTCGGCGATATCATGTGGGTCCCCAAACACGAATCATCATACATCGATCAAAAAATCATCTCTTTTGCACTCGACACAGATCTGACAGTTTTAAATATGGAAACACCTATATCAAGCAAACACCCAATACCCAAGCGCACCTATGACAGCTTCAATGCTTCAGAGAACCTATTAACGCCTTGGACAAATTTCCTCGGAAAGAAAGTATTCTCCCTGTGCAACAACCACGCTTTAGACTGCGGGGTGCCAGGCTTACACGAGACCAGGAAAATCATCGAAGCCCACGCTGACAGTTATGCTCTAGGCGGCCCAAAAGAGGGGGACGAAATTTTAACCATCGAGGTAAACGACATAAAAATAGGCTTATTTGGCCTTACTTATGGATTCAACAAGCATCGCAAGTCAGCACCCCCGATAGGCATTCCGACGTTCAACTTCACAGATAACAACCGTGAGATTGACTGGAGCGCTATTTCCACTTACATCAACAACCTCAAAAACCAAGGCTGTGAGTTAATTATACTTGCTGCCCACTGGGGTTATGAATATGAATACTGGCCTACAGAAACACAACGAAAAAACGCCTATCGACTCATTGAACTCGGCGCTGACATTATCATGGGTACATCTCCTCATGTTGTCCAACCCATGGAGCTCGTCTCGATTGATGGATTTGATAGTAAATGCCCCATTCAAGTAAACCGAGGCGGCCCCGCCAGGCAAGCTATTATATTTTATTCTTTAGGCAACGCATTATCCTGTATGTCGGCACAAGCGTGCAAAGAAGGGATCATCCCGAAAGTGTCATTCAGCAAATCAAGTGCCGGAGCCGGCACCCCGTTACAACTGACCACTTTACAACTACTGGCAACGACAACCGTCATTAAAAACAAACTCTATCGTATAGAGCCCATCAATAGGAGCCGGCACAGCTTCTGGTTTCCATTTTTTCGAAACCTCATCCCGCAAAGGTAAAAACCATGTTAACAAACAGACTGGACAATCTGGCTCTCACTGCTGCCAAGGAAATACACAGGCTTCTTGACCTCTCCACACTGGAACACTACACGTCATTTTTAAACACGATGTATCACTACACATTACACAGCGGAGACCAGTTATCGATAGCTGGAGAATTACTATCAGACCACCCTAAATATTCAACATTATTCAAAACACTTTCCACTGAAGAGGAAAGCCATTATCGACTTGCACAAAAGGACCTATTCTTTTTCAATGAAAAACCCACCGACTCCATGCCTCTTCCTGTTCTGCGCATGGAGGCATTTTGGAAATCCATCAAAAAGCCAGAGTCGCTCAGTTATATCGGCATCATGTACATCCTGGAAAATATTGCCAAACACATAGACACCGCTAAAATTGCAGATTTTTTTACCCGATTACAACTCAACAAGAAAAATACCCGTTTTATATCCGTTCACCTACACGAAGACGACCGGCATGGAAAACTACTGGAGCTTGCATGCCAGAGCGTAACCAATCCATCTGAAATAGATTTAATCCTGAGCGCCGGACAAAAGGCATGCTCACTCTGGATGGACATGCACAGCAGTATACTTACCAAGGAATAAAGCAATGAAAAAGCCATACATGGAAGTGACTAGAACCGACAAACACGACTTCTTTAAACACCCTATCAGCGCCTACAAAGAGCCTATTATCATCACTGACTTTTCAAATGACTGGACAGCCCAAAAGTTGTGGTCGTTTGATTTTTTTAGCAACAAATATGGGGACCTGCCCGTCAAGGTTTACGACGATAACTTCTCAAAAAAAGGAAATCTGTATTTAAAACATTCGAAAGAAATGCCCTTCAGACAATATTTGCGTGAAATACAAGGGGAAAACGGACACTTACGATTATTTTTATTCGAACTCTTGAAGGAGGCCCCCGAACTTAAGAGCCACATTGTGCTACCCGACGCCTTCAATGCACTGTCTCACCTTAACTTATTTATGTTTTTTGGGGGTATCAGTGCGTCTCCGCCCACACATTACGACATTGACCTCCCTCATGTATTTCATACCCTTTTCTCAGGCGAGAAGTCAGTCTACTTGTTCGATCCTGTAGACTCTTATCATCTGCACCAGCACCCGTTTACGGTTAGAAGCTATGTTGACCCAGAAAAACCCGACTTCCAAAGATTTCCACGCTTTAAACACGCCAATGGGTGGCACTGTACGCTGAAGAAGGGGGACACTCTTTTTATTCCCATTGGATTCTGGCACAAGATTTACTACACCTCCCCCAGCTTCTCGATCAGTCATCGCTTATATGAAAGCAAACCGCTTATTCGTGGGCTTTACAACCTGCTGATACTTGAAAAGATAGATCTCCTTTTAAATGCTATCGCCCCACGTACCTGGCTCGCATGGAAAGCAAAGAAAGCAGGGGAAATGCCAACATGACATTACTCAATGATCATCAGGGTAGCATCCTTGTAAAACTTGCCACGACAAAACAAGAGAAAGAGCAAGCCTACCAATTAAGATACGAGATATTTAGCAAAAAAGACATATTCTCCATTCCCGAGACCAATCACTCGACACACATGGAATCTGACATCTACGACACCACCTGTGAACACTTGATTGCGCTCGACAAAAGTACTGGCTTGGTGGTTGGCACGCTGAGATTTCAAACAGCACATACCGCGGTCAACGCCCACGGCTTTTTCGCCGACAACGAATACGATACCCAAGCGCTAAGAACATCTAAAAAAACCATCATCGAAATTGGCCGCTTATGCATCAACGAACACTACAAGGCACACAATATATTCCTGCTTTTCTGGAAGTCACTTACCACCTTCATAAACACTCACTTCACAGCACCCGTTTACATAATTGGCCTCTGTTCCGTTCCTTACACAAACCATCATGAAATTTCAACAATACACTACCTCCTGCAATCAAAATCAACGTTCAACGACTTCGCAATGGATGCCTTCCCTGAACGTAGATTTCTGATCAATCCCCGAGGTATCTCGACAGAGGATGCTCACCACTTAACACTTCCAAAGCTGTTAAGAGTTTACCTTTCGGCAGGTGCACAGCTTTTGGGCATGCCTGCTCAAGACACTCGCGAAGGCAATATTCTGGCAGTCACTTTCCCGCTACTGTCTCGTTTTCAGGCAAGGTAAACATCTATAAGACAGCAGACTTGCTGACCCAGGTATTTTCATTGGTACGTAAGAGCAACCACTCCAGAAACACCTGGGTCTGCTCTGTCACGTCCGGCGCAACACCGTAGTAATAACGCGGCAGCGGCATGCGCAGTTCGGGCAATGGGCAAATCAGGCGGCCGCTCGACAGGTCATCGCCCAGCAATGAGGCCGGACACAAGGCAATGCCCCGTCCTTCCACAGCGTCCTGAAGCACCGGCTGCATGTGATCGAACTGCAGCGTCATCTGAGTCGCTGACTGCGTTTCGCCGAACAACAGGGCCCAGTTGTGCCAGTCCTCGCGGCGGGTCTTGGCGGTCAGCAAGGTATGTCGGCTCAGGCCACCCAAGTCGTCGAGCGGCAGACGCTTGATCAGCGAAGGCGCCGCAACCAGTAGCAACTCGTCTTCAAACAGTACCTGAGCGTGAATGTCCGGCGCCCAGCCGTCGCGGCCACGTCGAATAACGACGTCGAACCTGTCTCGTGCGTGATCGGGCGCCAGCGTGGACGTGACCACCTCGGGTTTGATCTCCGGGTGCAGCGCCATGAAATCTGCCAGCCTGGGCGTCAGCCAGCGCTGGGCAAAGGTCGGACGGACGTTGATCTTCACGGTACGCAACGAGGCGTGTTGCTTGAGCGCTGCAGCGGCGTTGGCAATCTGTGACAGGCCCGCGCTGACCTGTTCATAGAAGCTCTGCCCCACCGGGGTCAGCACCGATTGCCGGATGCGCCGTTCGAACAGCAACACGCCCAGATGCTCTTCAAGCCGTTTGATGTGACGGCTGACGGCACTGTGACTGACGTGCAGTTCCTCGGCCGCGAGGCTGAAGCTCTGATGACGAGCGGCGGCCGCGAAAGCGCGAACAGCATTCAAGGGGGGGAGTTGATTAATCATGCGTCTAATTTAGTCACATATGCCGTGCAATTAAAGCGTTTGTCACGCTCGCCTCGTCACGCCAATCTGCGGGCACGCAGCCAGCACCACCTGATGGAGTGAGAGATGAATAGCTACGGATTGTTTTTACTGTTCGCCGCCCTGACCATTCTGAGTCCCGGGCCGGGTGTGGTGCTGACGCTTACCAACGCACTGCGTCATGGCTGGACCGGCGCGCTGCCGGGTATTCTCGGTATCGCACTGGGGGCCTTTGTCGTCGCCGGGATCAGCGCAACCAGCGTGGGCCTGATACTCGCGACCTCCGCTAGCGCGTTCACCGTGCTGAAATATGCCGGTGCGGCGTACCTCTTGTACTTGGGTTACAAAAGCTGGCGCACTGATCGTTTCATCCCTGAGCGTGAAGTGAACTCGTCGGGTCCTGGGTATCGCTTCGTCGAGGCGGCATCGCTTCAGTTGTTGAACCCAAAAGCGGTGTTCTTCTTTCTCGCGGTGTTCCCGCAGTTCATCGACACCTCGACGCATTACTACAGCCAGTTTTTTACCCTGGTCAGCTCTTACAGCGTGCTGGTGATCATGATCCACGGCAGCTATGCCCTGCTCGCCAATGCGGCCAAAGGCTGGCTGTCGAGTCAAAAAGGTTCCTGGCTGGCGGCGAAGGTGTCAGGTGTTACGTTCGCCAGCTTCGGCGTGCTGATGGCCTCAGCCAGCCGATAGCGAACACCGCCGTTATGGCGAAGGGCTGACAACCGAGCGACTGCCTGACTCAGTGGCACCCCGCAAGTTCACCTTCGCCAGCGCCGGCAGTTCAATTGCAAATCTGGCCGTGATCTCATTACGTCCGGTCGCGGTCAACGCCAGCGCTCGACTGTCCAGATCCTGTGTCAGCCATTTGCGCTTGATCGCCGTTTGCAGCAACGCCGCGCCCAATGAGCCGCCGAGATGCGGGCGACGCATGCTCCAGTCGAGACAAGGGCAGGCAAAACGTCGACGCAGACTGCCCAAGGACTTCACGTCGATGCCGAGCCCTTCGAAAAACCGCTCACCGGTTTCACTCAACGCGTACTCCTGATTAGCCTGCTCCGACACTGCCAACCAACCCGCTTCCAGCATCCGGTCATGCAGCAGCACGGCCAAGGTGCCGGCCATATGGTCGTAGCAGGTGCGAGCAAATTGCAGGCGATCCGGGGTTCGGGGAGTAAAGGTAGGCGCGGCGCTTTGGCCGATCACCATCAGCGCTTCCAGGGCCTGAGCGACCCGTTGATCCGCCAGGCTGTAATAACGATGGCGACCCTGAACATGCAACCGCACCAGCGCCAGGTCCTTGAGTTTCGCCAGATGAGCGCTGGCGGTAGACGCGCTGACGTCGGCGATCACTGCCAGTTCGGTACTGGTGCGCGCGTGGCCGTCCATCAGTGAGCAAAGGATTTTCGTCCGGGCCGGCTCGGCAATCGCCGCCGCCACCTGCGATACGCCGATGTCGTGTTGTTCAACGTTCATATTTCGCTCCCGGACGAATCGTGGCCCTTTCGGAGTGGAGATAGTAGCAACACTTTCCACCGACGAATAAGGCAGCGCCTCATGGACCCGATCATCGCCGCGACCCATACCGATCCTTACCCTTATTACGCCAGCCTGCGGGCCGAAGGTGGCCTTTCATTTCATCAGGGACTGGGGTTTTGGGTAGCCAGCAGCGCCCAGGCCGTTGCAGCCGTGTTGGCTCATCCCGACTGCAAGGTCCGACCGGCTCACGAGCCGGTGCCCAACGCCATTGCGCAGGGTTACGCCGGCAAGGTGTTTGGCCAGTTGATGCGAATGAACGATGGCGAACGCCAGCGCTGCCCGAGGTCGGCCATACAGCCCGGACTGGAAGTGATCGACACTGATGAGGTCAGCGCACTGGTTCGCGCCCGGTTGATCAGCCTGTCCGCCGATGGGCTGCACAAGGCAATGTTCATGGGCCCGGTGTGCGTGATCGCTTCGCTGCTCGGATTTACTCCAGCAGAAGGTCGAACCCTCAGCGAACTGACGGCTGATTTCGTCGCTTGCCTGTCGCCCCTGAGCAATCAAACCCAGCTGGACGCGGCCCATGCAGCGGCGGAACACTTGAACGGTTACTTCGTAGAACGCCTCAGCGCGCAGGATCACCAAAGCCCTCTACTTGAAGGGATTCGCCAACGCCTGGCAGACCCCGGCACCCTACTCGCCAACCTGATTGGCCTGCTTTCCCAGACATACGAAGCCACCGCCGGGTTGATCGGCAACGCCGTGCTGGCATTGATCCGCAATCCGCAGCTCAAGAGTGAAATGCGGCGTAACCCGGCGCAGGTCGGTGACCTGCTGGCGGAAGTCCAGCGCCATGACCCTTCAGTGCAGAACACCCGTCGTTTCGTCAGCGCGCCTTGTGAAATCGACGGCGTGAGTCTCAAACCCGGCGATGTCATCCTGGTGCTGCTGGCCTCGGCCAACCGCGACCCACAGCTCAACGACAACCCGGACGCCTTGATCCTCGACCGCCCGACCCGCCGCAGCTTCACCTTCGGCACCGGCCGTCATCAATGCCCCGGCCAGACACTGGCCTTGAGCATCGCCAGCGCCACACTCAGCGAAATCCTGACGCACAACGGCGCGCTGGATCAGCTTGCCTGGGAGTATCGCCCGTCACTGAACGGGCGTATTCCGGTGTTTCGCGAGCGGTAGGAGGTTTAGCGATGAGCGTGGTGATTTTCGAAGCGTTGCCTGATGCCGGAACACCGTCAGCGTTTTCAGACCCGTCCTACAGCCATGGCACTCTGCTTGAGATAGCGTCTCGTCGCATTTAACAGGCGAAACAAGGACGCGCATGGCTCGTAGCAAGGACATACCAAGAGTCTGGAACCCTCCGTCGGGTGACGGTCATCACCGCACCTCTAGATACATGAAGCCAACGGAGCTTGCAGAGCGTGAGTCTCGACAGCAGGCATATGAAGACATGCTCGCCAGACAACAAAACATCGAAAGGAGTTTTAGGGAACAAAACAAGAAGCAGGTACAACCACTCGTTGGCTGTGTGTTCGCAAAATCCTGCAACTTGCCGGATGGAATTATAAATCACGACAGCCCGACCGGATTCATGCCTGTTACCAGCCTGAAAGATTATGGCCATTACGTTCTGCTTGGTGGCCGGGACGTGGACGAACATGGCCAAGTACCATTCAAGAAAATCAGTGGAACTGTGCCCGCCAACATTGGCTCTTTGACGTTAGGCGCAGCAGCTATCGCCTCAGCAGGCACAACCGGCCCGGCAACTTCGGCAATTAGCGTGGGCAGCGTGGCGAGCGCTGGCGTTGTTACAGGGGCACTTCTCGGTCTGGTTGCGATGCTGGTGCTGGCTCCATCAAGCCTGGGTGACAGCGCTCTATACACGGAGGAGCAACTCAGAACACTCAAACAAGCCCGTACACGTGTTCGATTGCGTGTCGAAGAAAACGCCGACGGAACCCTAAAAGGTTACGGCTACAACACCCAGAGTCGCCGTGAATGGGAGCTCATCCCTGTTGTCACGTTTAGGGCACAAGGCTCCCGGCAGGTGGCCGATTTAGGTGATGGCATTACCTTGACCTGGACTCCGGCTGTCACTCCGGACAATACCTTGACAATCCCTGCACTGGAGGGAGCACCGCAAGCTCCACAAATCTGGATTTACCCGCCTACGCAGGCGGCTGACAACATCATCGTGAACCCTGTCTATCCGCCTGAATACAAAGACTTCATTCTAGTCTTCCCGATGGATTCCGGTATTCAGCCGCTTTATATCGTCATGAATATGGAGTTCGACGCGGCTGATTACCATGGCAAAACGGACAACCCGGTAAAGAGCAAAGGGCCGGTCAATGGACAGGAAGCGCTAGATAATTCTGTGCAAGTAAAACCGACATCACCGCGCCGAATTGGCGTTGATCCAGGCACCAAGGAGTTTGTGGTGTTCGACCGAACAGGAGGAGAGGTCTATCACGGTCACGTAAGGTCGTGGGATAAACTTCATCAAGATATGAAAAATGCTCTGATCAAAGCCGGAACGGTCGACAACAAAGGCAACATTCAGGGAGTTAAAAAGTGAGTCTGCTCTATCAAGATCCATCGATGAACCATGACAAAGCCAGCACTTTTCTTGCTGAAGGAAAGGAAACGGATGTCATCGCCGCCCTGATCTCTATCGGTCTTAACGAGCCAGATGGAGCATGGGCTCAGAACACTTGCCTGCACTATCTGAACAGTGAGAATGAAAATGTTGCATCAGCGGCCATCACAGCCCTAGGTCATGTGGCACGCCGACACGGTCAACTGGAGATAGAGAAAGTACTCGCGGCCTTTGAGCGTGCGAAGGCGCGATTCCCCTCTCTTGAACCTGTCATCTCGGACACACTTGAAGACATCGAGTTATTTACCTGACGTACTGCCAGGTAAATGCCCATAGCAGTGTCCTCAAGCGTTGCGATATTCAATCGTCAGGTGTGACAGCTCATGGACCGGGATCAGCCGTTCGCGGATGGCATCGGCCGTGACGGCTGCCGAGGTCACGACGCTGACGATCGCTGCCCGGGCCTGTGGGCCGACGCGCCAGACATGCAGGTCGGTGATGCTGACATCGCCTGTCGACTCAAGCAGTTCACGAACCTCGGCGGCAACGTGTTCGTCGGTCGTGTCCAGCAGCACTGCGGCACTGTCTCGCATCAAGCCATAGGCCCAATTGGCGATGACGATTGCGCCGACGATACCCATCACCGGGTCCAGCCAGACCCAACCCAGATAGCGACCGGCCAGCAATGCAGCGATTGCCAGCACGGAAGTCATCGCATCGGCCAGCACATGGACATAGGCCGAACGCAGATTGTTGTCGTGATGATGGCCATGATCATGGCCGTGGCCGTGGCCGTGGTCATGATGTGCAGAGTTGCCGGCCAGTAAAAGCGCGCTGACGATGTTCACGGCCAGGCCCACCACAGCGATCAGTGTCGCTTCGGTGAAGGCCACGGTAGTCGGTTGAAACAGCCGCATGATCGACTCTGCGGCAATGAAGATCGAGACCAGCCCCAGCACCATGGCCGAGGCGAAGCCCGCCAGATCCCCTACTTTGCCCGTACCAAAGCTGTAGCGCGCATTACCGGCGTTTCGTCTGGCAAACCCGTAGGCGATTGCGGTAATGCCCAGCGCACCAACGTGGGTGGCCATATGGAAACCATCCGCCAACAGCGCCATGGAACCGGTGATGTAACCGGCAATGATCTCGCCAACCATCATGACGAACGTCAGCGCGACGACCCACAATGTACGCTTGGCATTCTCATCGTGGGTGGCGCCCAGAAACATGTGATCGTGGGAATAACCTGAAACCTGAGGTGAACTGCTCATGGATTGCATGACCTTCAATTTGAGTAACGACGAATGGCTTGCAGCAAGTCTTCAAGGCCTTCGGCGCGTTCTTGATCACTGAGCTCGGGGCTGGCCACGTGTTCACGGGCGTGGGCCTCGATGAACTGATCCATCAGACCGTTGACCGCGCCACGAATCGCCGCAACCAGATGCAGGGTTTTGGCGCAGTCGGCTTCCGACTCCAATGCCCGCTCGACGGCTTGAACCTGGCCGGCAATACGACGAACCCGCTTCAGCAGATCGTCTTTGTGTTCGTGAATGTGCGACATACCTATACCCCCTATACCTATCTGCGGAAAGGATAGTCGTCGATCACGTCAACATTGGCAACCCTGTATTCACCCAATGGTCAGCAACGGTCAGTCGTCGCGCGTCAGCACTTCGAGCAATTCAATCTCGAAAACCAGGTTGGAGTTGGGCGGGATGGCGCCCATCGAGCGCTCGCCATACGCCAGGTGCGCCGGCACCA
This sequence comes from Pseudomonas sp. CVAP#3, assembly GCF_018986375.1. Taxonomy (NCBI): domain Bacteria; kingdom Pseudomonadati; phylum Pseudomonadota; class Gammaproteobacteria; order Pseudomonadales; family Pseudomonadaceae; genus Pseudomonas; species Pseudomonas sp. CVAP#3. Next base: position 7,464 of record NZ_JAHMSC010000014.1, on the reverse strand, counting down.
GCAACTTGCGCTTGCCGCCGACTTTCATGCCCATCAAGCCCTGATCCCAACCCTTGATTACACGGCCGGTGCCGATCACGCATTGGAAGGGTTTACCGCGCTCCCAGGAAGAATCGAACGGCGTACCGTCCTCCAGAAAACCGCGGTACTGGGTGGTAATCAAGGCGCCTTTAACGGCGGCTTTGCCGTCGCCCAGTTCAAGGTCGATGACCTGCAATTCTTCGTTCATTACTGCTCTCTCGTTCGCGATGTCCGTAAACACGGCCCGCGTTTTCTCAGATTTCGCCTTGCAGGGCAATCCTGTTGGAGGCGCTGATGCAGGCACCCGCTCAACGCTCAATCGGCATGACCGCCAGAATCTTCCCGTTTCCGGTGTGCACCAGCATGTACTTGTCGTTGACTTGCACCCACTGGCTCTGGCTTTGCGGGGTGTTCAAACCGCGTCTTTTCCAGTCGACCAGGGCTTTTTCGCTGCGGGTGTAGACGTCAGGCGCCTGGTCGCCGACGTGCAGGTTGCGGGCATTGATTGGCGCCGACTGGACGACGGTTTGCAGAGTATCGGCGGCCAGGACCGTCGGGCAGACAACCGCAAGACTCACAAGCACCGCCATGGCAGCCAGATTTCTTTGACGCAGCATCGGTATTCCTCCAGTGAATGGGTGACACCCGCTCTGGGACCGCGATTGCGGCCGGTCATTCGAAACGCTCACACCTCACTGTAGCGATGATTCTGCGATTGATCTCACCGCAGTGATAATCCACACGCATCAATGGATGTTAAATATGCACTTATCATATCGATCGACCTGCCCCAGTATCCGGCCTTAATAAGATCCATGCGCCACGTTGCGCATGTCATAAAAAGCGCGGGAGACACAACATGCAGGCTACAACCCATCCGCCAGCGACATCCGCTCGCAGCAAGGTCAGTGCAATTTTCCGGGTCACCTCGGGCAACTTCCTGGAACAGTTCGACTTCTTCCTCTTCGGTTTCTACGCCACCTATATTGCGGCGGCGTTCTTCCCTGCCAGCAGCGAATTCGCCTCGCTGATGATGACCTTCGCGGTGTTTGGCGCGGGGTTCTTGATGCGCCCTTTGGGCGCGGTGATTCTCGGTGCCTACATCGATGATGTCGGCCGTCGCAAAGGCTTGATCGTCACCCTGTCGATCATGGCCAGCGGCACAATTCTGATTGTGCTGGTGCCCGGCTACGAGACCATCGGTCTGTTCGCTCCGGCGCTGGTGTTGATCGGCCGTCTGCTTCAAGGCTTCTCCGCCGGTGCGGAACTGGGCGGCGTGTCGGTGTACCTGGCGGAAATCGCCACGCCGGGCCGCAAGGGCTTTTTCACCAGTTGGCAGTCGGCCAGCCAGCAAGTGGCGATCGTCGTTGCTGCCGCGCTGGGCTATGCGCTGAACCAATGGATGCCGGCGACGGTGATTGCCGACTGGGGCTGGCGCATTCCGTTTTTCGTCGGCTGCATGATCGTGCCGTTCATCTTCCTGCTGCGGCGCAACCTTGAAGAAACCGCAGAGTTCACCGCTCGCCGCCACCGCCCCACCATGCGTCAGGTGTTCGGCACACTGCTGCAGAACTGGCAGATCGTAATCGCCGGGATGCTGATGGTGGCGCTGACCACCACCGCGTTTTACCTGATCACCGTGTACGCGCCGACCTTCGGCAAAACCGTGCTGCACCTGAGCACTTCCGATGCGTTACTGGTGACCTTGCTGGTCGGTGTGTCGAACTTCTGCTGGCTGCCACTGGGCGGCGCACTGTCGGACCGCATCGGTCGGCGTCCGGTGCTGGTGGCGATGACCCTGTTGACCTTGGCCACGGCCTACCCGGCATTGTCGTACCTGGTCCAGGCGCCGAGCTTCATCAACATGCTGTTGGTGCTGCTGTGGTTGTCGTTCATCTACGGTTTGTACAACGGCGCCATGGTTGCAGCGCTGACCGAAATCATGCCGGTGGAAGTTCGCGTGGCCGGTTTCTCCCTGGCCTACAGCCTGGCGACCGCAGTGTTCGGCGGCTTCACCCCGGCGATTTCGACCTTCCTGATACAGTACTCCGGCGACAAGGCCGCCCCTGGTTACTGGATGAGTTTCGCCGCGCTGTGTGCGTTGTGCGCAACGCTGTACCTGTACCGGCGCTCGACCGGTCGTTTACAAGCCGCCTTGCAATAAGCCCCCTGACAGAGAGGTATCGATGAAAAAATTATTGAACCTTGCGGCGCTGACGCTGATCGGCGCCCTGGGCCTGAGCAGCGTTGCCCAGGCTGAAGAGCTGCACGTGATGACCTCTGGTGGCTTCACCGCTGCCTACAAAGTGCTCGGTCCAAAGTTCGCCGCCGCTACTGGCAACACCCTCGACACAGCGCTCGGCCCGTCGATGGGCAAGGCGCCCGAAGCGATCCCCAACCGGCTGGCCCGTGGCGAGCACGCCGATGTGGTGATCATGGTCGGCTACGCCCTGGATGAGTTGATCAAGCAAGGCAAGGTCTTGCCCGGATCGCGAGTTGAACTGGCCGATTCGAGGATTGGTCTGGTGGTGCGCGAGGGTGCGGCGAAGCCGGACATCGGCTCGGTCGAGGCGCTGAAGGCGACATTACTCAATGCCAAATCCGTGGCCTATTCCGACAGCGCCAGCGGTGTGTACATCGAGGATCAGCTGTTCAAGCACCTGGGTATCGAGCCGCAGCTCAAAGCCAAATCGACCATGGTGCCGAAAATCCCGGTGGCTTCTGTGGTTGCCACGGGCGACTACCAACTGGGCTTCCAGCAAGTCAGTGAATTGCTCCCGGTGCCTGGGGTGATCTTCGTCGGCAAGCTTCCGGAATCCGTGCAGTCAGTCACACGCTTTGCTGCTGGCATCCCGGTTGGCGCGCAACATCCGGTGCAAGCCAAAGCCTTGCTCGACTACCTCGCCTCCCCAGCCGCCCAGCCAGAGGTCATGGCGACCGGACTGGACTCGGTCAGCCGTTGAGCCTGATGCCGACCTCAGCCGATCTAGGCTGAGGCCGGTTTGACCTTCATTTCAATAATCAGCCGCTCCAGCTCCAACGCCGCCGGAGTCAGGCTTCGCCCGCGGCGTTTGAGCAGGCCGACGCTGCGCATCACTTGCGGATCAGTCAGCGGTACGTGAGTCAGAATCGGGTGGTCACTGCCGGGCATCGCCATCAACGGCACCGCAGCAATACCCAGCCCGGCTTCAACCAGACCGATCATGGTGGTGACGTGTCGGGTTTCGCAGATGCTCTGACGCGCCGGCACAATCCCGCTCAACGCCTGATCCAGCAGGAAGCGATTGCCCGACGTCTTGTCGAGGGAGATGTAATCCTGCTGGTACAGCTCGCTCCAGCTCACACTGGCGCGGTTGGCCAAGGCGTGATCACGCCGGCAAGCGACCACATAGCGCTCCTGCACCAGCGGTTCGAACTCGACATCGGCCTCCAGCGTGCCCATGAAACTCAAGCCGAAATCCGCTTCGCCATTGACCACTGCACTCAGCACGTCATGAGCGCTGGAGTCGAGCACCTTGACCTTGATTCGTGGAAATCGGCGATGGTATTGAGCGACTACCCGCGGCATGAAGTAATAGGCCGCCGACGGCACGCAGGCCACGGTGACATAACCCAAACGGGTCGACGCCACATCGCTGATCCCCAGCAGCGCCACATCCAGGTCATCCAGCAACCGGTCGACACTCGGCGCAAACGCTCGCCCCGCCTGGGTCAGGCTAACGCGGCGAGTGGTGCGCTCGAAGAGTTTGACCCCCAGCGCATCTTCGAGCTTTTCAATCCGTCGACTCAGCGCCGGCTGGGAGATGCGCACTGCGTCGGCGGCCTTGCGGAAGCTGCCCTGCTCGACCACGGCGCGAAAAGCCTGCAAGTCATTCAGGTCGAAATTGATGGCCATGACGCGCACTCAGCGGCAAACGAATTGATCAGCTTATCCTATGGATGCAACAAATTGATGCAAAATGTAACGCGAAAAAACCGCAATAGACGGCACTCATGACTGACTGACGCCGGCCCAGCCTTTATCCTTGTCGCCTTTCCAACCCATGATTGTCTGCAATTTTTGTTGTTCGACGTTTTCCCTGGAGTAAGCCATGCCCCATGAAGGCAACCTGTTGCAAGCCGCTGTAGTCTTTTTGTTCGCGGCGGTGCTCACCGTGCCTTTGGCCAAACGCCTGCAACTGGGCGCGGTGTTGGGCTATCTGCTGGCTGGGGTGATCATCGGGCCATCGGTGCTGGGGTTGATCGGCAACCCGCAAAGCGTCAGCCATATCTCCGAGCTTGGCGTGGTCTTGCTGCTGTTCATCATCGGCCTTGAGTTGTCGCCACGACGGCTGTGGGTGATGCGCAAAGCGGTGTTCGGCGTCGGACTGGCGCAAGTGCTGCTGACCGGTTCGGTGATCGGCGTGCTGGCGTTCTACGTGTTCGGCCAGGCACTCAACAGCGCGATCGTGCTCGGCCTGGGATTGGCGTTGTCGTCCACCGCGTTCGGTCTGCAAAGCCTGGCTGAACGCAAGGAACTGACCAGCCCGCACGGGCGACTGGCGTTTGCCATTCTGCTGTTTCAGGACATCGCCGCGATCCCGCTGATCGCCATGGTGCCGCTGCTCGCCGGCGGTGATCACACCACATCCGCCGCTGACGATTTGAACCATGTCCTGCGCGTGCTGGGCAGCATCGCGGTGGTGGTGATCGGTGGGCGTTACCTGTTGCGGCCGGTGTTTCGTGTGGTCGCCAAAACCGGCCTGCCGGAAGTCTCGACCGCTACCGCGCTGCTGGTGGTGATCGGCACCGCGTGGCTGATGGACCTGGTCGGCGTGTCGATGGCCCTCGGCGCTTTCCTCGCCGGCTTGCTGCTGGCGGACTCGGAATACCGCCATGAACTGGAAGCGCAGATCGAACCGTTCAAGGGCCTGCTGCTGGGGCTGTTTTTCATCAGTGTCGGCATGGGCGCCAATATCAGCCTGTTGTTCAGTGCCCCGGCAACCGTGCTGGGCCTGACCCTGCTGCTGATCATGCTCAAGCTGCCCATGCTGTTTGTCGTCGGGCGACTGGCCGGAGGTTTGAACCGGCTGAGTGCGCTGCGCTTGGGCATCGTGCTGGCGGCGGGTGGTGAATTTGCGTTCGTGGTGTTCAAGATCGGCCGCGATCAAGGCCTGTTCGACCCACGGATGTACGACCTTCAGGTGCTGACCATCACCCTGTCGATGGCCGTGACCCCGCTGTTGCTGCTGATGTGCGGCCGACTGGTGAAATCGAAAGTCCAGCCCGTCGCCGTGCCGCCGCACCTGCGTGAAATCGATACCGACGCCCCTCGCGTAGTCATCGCCGGCCTGGGTCGCATGGGCCAGATCGTCGCGCGGATTCTACGGGCGCAAAAAATCCAGTTCGTCGCCCTCGACACCTCGGTGGAAACCATCGAACTGTCGCGCAGCTTTGGCGGCGTGCCGGTGTTCTATGGCGACCCGATGCGCCCGGAAATACTGCACGCGGCCAAGGTCGGGCAGGCGGAATACTTTGTGATTGCCACCGATGATCCGGACACCAACATCAAGACTGCCGAACTGGTGCGCAAACTCTACCCGCACATGAAAATCATCGCCCGCGCGCGTAACCGTCAGCACGTGCACCGCTTGGTCGACCTCGGCGCCGAGGCGATCCGCGAAACCTATTATTCAAGCCTGGAAATGAGTCGCCGGACCCTGCTCGGCCTAGGCCTGAGTCAGACCCAGGCCGACGCCCGCATCGAGCGTTTCAAGCATCACGACGAACAAGTGCTCGAAGCCCAGCACGCGATCTACGACGATGCCGCAAAAGTCATGCAAAGCGCCCAGGAAGCCCGAGCCGAACTGGCGCGGTTGTTCGAGGCGGATCGGATTGAGGAAGAGACGGTAAAAAATTAAGGATGTCAGTGTTGATTGCTCCCATGCTTGCGCGTGGGAATGCATCCCGTGACGCTCTGCATCACATCAAACGGCGGACGCAGAGCGTCCATGGCGGCATTCCCACGCAGAGCGCGGGAACGATCATAAGGTTCCCACAATGAGTAACGCAGACCAGTCTTCCCCCGCCCTGAAGGAAATCTTCAACGCCGAGCGCTTGCAACATATCGCCAGCGAAATGCACGCGGTGTACCCGGCGTTCAACGCCAGGGCGTTCCTGAATCTGGCCAATGAAGGCCTGGCCGAGTTGTCGGTAATGCAGCGCATGGCACGGGTCGGTGAATGCCTGCACGCGGTGCTGCCGCTGAGTTATGAGCAGACACTGGAGATCCTGCGCCCGCTCGCACCGCGCTTGAACAGCGGTTTCGTCAGCATGTTCCTGCCTCAGTACGTCGCCACTTATGGTGCCCACGCGTTTGAGCTGTCGATGGACGCGCTCAAATACTTCACCACGTTCGGTTCCTCGGAATTCGCGATCCGGCATTTCTTGCGCAGCGACTTCGAACGCTCACTGGCACTGATGCACGACTGGTCGCTGGACGACAACGAACACGTCCGCCGTCTGGCCAGCGAAGGCAGTCGCCCGCGCCTGCCATGGTCGTTTCGCCTCGAACCGGTACAAGCCGACCCGACGCTGGCAGCAGCAATCCTCGACAACCTCAAGGCCGACGGCAGCCTTTACGTACGCAAGTCGGTGGCCAATCACCTCAACGACATCACCAAAGACCACCCCGAGTGGGTGCTGAGCCTGATAGAAGGCTGGTCGCTGGAGGACCCGCGCACGGCGTGGATCGCCAAACATGCCCTGCGCAGCCTGATCAAACAGGGCAACCAACGGGCACTGGCCATTATCGGCGCTGGTGGCAAACCCGAGGTCCAGATCCATAACCTCAAGGTTGAACCGCCAGTAATCAGTCTCGGCGAGACCATAAAGCTCTCGTTCGACCTTCATTCAACCGCCAGTGACAACCAGCAACTGGTGGTCGATTACGCCATCGACTACGTCAAAGCCTCAGGTGCTACCTCGGCGAAAGTCTTCAAACTCAAGGGCCTCACCCTGCCCGCCCACGCCCGCCAAACCCTCAGCCGCACCCAGCAGATTCGCGAACTGACCACCCGCAAACATTACGCGGGCACGCATGCGGTACACATCATGGTCAATGGCGAGCGACTGGGAAGCACCGCGTTCGAAATTACCCCGTAATCCCAGAGCAGGCACGCGCCTAGCCCTAGCCCTAGCCCGCGATGGCGTCGGTAAAATCACTATCGCCAGCAAGCTGCGCTCCCGCAGGTTTGCGCGCGTTCTGTTGATCGTTCCCACGCGCAGCAAAGGAATGCATCCTGTGACGCTCCGCGTCACATCCGGGAAGGGACGCAGAGCGTCCCGGGCAGCATTCCTTTGCTGCGCGCGGGAACGATCAGATTCGCCTTCACCACTCAACAGGCCGAGCGTTAGCTCGCCTGCCGCTGTTGACCTTGACCTGCCCGCCCCATCGGAAGGCCG
>NZ_JAHMSC010000013.1:0-147827 GCF_018986375.1 Pseudomonas sp. CVAP#3 | reverse complement strand
CTGCACGCCGCAAATTCCAAGATAGCCATAGATCCCCACCTTTAAAAATGTGGGGTTCATGGAGCGCTTACAATACACACATCACACATAGTCGTTACGGTGGCGCCGAAGAATTTACGTGGGTCGAATTCGCTCAGGTTGGTGGCCATCAGGCGACGTATCGCGCTGGTGGAGGCTAACCAGACGCAGACGGTGTCTATGTCTATCATAATTTACGGTTTAACGGGCTTTCAGGCCCACGAAGCGGGTCATGAACATCGCTTTCTAAGCAACAGCCTAAAACATCGAAGGATGTTGCCGCTGCGGCGATTGGGTTTGGAATACTGGCGCAGCGGACGTGGCTCAAACTCTCGCAAAACCTTGGAGAGACTTGAGCGCACGTGACAAGACGAGGTTCGCCGACAAGCGCAGGCTTTTGAGTAGATTTGCGGGGACCCCTCAGGTGCCGCCCCCCCCTTTTGTTTTGCCCAGTTTTCGTTCGCACTTTTTTGCATTAAATGAGTGCAGGTTTGTTTATCTATAACAAAACGATATTAAAAACTGTCAGTTTTTACAGGTGCGAGAAGCTAATACCCCATCTAATCTCTCCAACGCAACAAGCGTAAAACAAAAGCAGACAGCAAATACTCTGCCCCTTTGCTCCCTGCGCTCAAAACGTTAATTCTGTACCACTCAGTAAAATCGAGGTATTACATGTCCAACATAGATCAAGTAGCATTTTCGTTCACCGCTGAAATGACTGTAAAAGGAGGACTTGAGGCTAAGTTTTGCTTTAAAAAAGTCTACCAAGAAAACACTTATGGCGACAGGTTTGGCGGTGCAGCCACAGCGAAACTCATATACCAAGATATTGACTATGCATGCATCAACTCCTGCGACGGGGCCTATGCAGCAAAACTTTATTTTAGATACGTCCAACCAAATCTATATAACATATATGTCACAAGCCTGGGAACAGGAATATATCTAAGCGCAAGCAGCGGCTGGCTATACGCTGTCAAGTCAGGAAACCCTTGTAACTTAATACTTATGCAAAATGGTAACATCTGCAATCTTGATCGCATGACAAGCAACACGCAGACGATTCAAATCCAGGATGACAGTATTCGCAAAAACCTACAGTTACACGATAAAACGCCCATGGCCATGAGCAATCACCTATTTTGGGGAGCCATTACCACTTATGGCGGCAATGGCGGGGATACTAACTTCACTTTAAATATTAAAGAGCGCGGTGTCGACTGGCCGCAATAAAGTAACTATATGCCTGAATTGGTGTAAGGGAGGGGACAGTCATTGCGCCGTCCCCAGTCGCCTCACCGCCCAACTGGCTCTAACCGGACGCCGACAACTCCCCGCACGCCACCTTGGCGGTGAATCAGGGGCGAGATCAGGCAGAGCATTAAAGCGTGCCACAGGCTTATTTACGCGCCCCCTCTAGGGAAAATGTTGCTGGTCCAGATGACTCTCAGGTTTATTTATATGAAAAAACTAGATCGTGCGGTTGAAATAAAGCGCGGATTAGACAGTCCAACAAATCGAACCAAGCTCCAGCCGCAAAAAAACCCGCATCGCTGCGGGTTTTTTTATAAACGCCTGAGGCTTAGTTAACCTTGGCGTTCAACTCACCCTTCAAATAACGCTGGAACATCCCTTCCAAAGAGATCGCCTTGATCTTCGAAGCATTGCCCGCAGTACCGAACGCCTCATAACGTGCAATACACACATCACGCATGGCCGTCACGGTCGCACCGAAGAATTTACGTGGGTCGAATTCGCTCGGGTTGGTGGCCATCAGGCGACGCATTGCGCCGGTGGATGCCAGGCGCAGGTCGGTGTCGATGTTGACCTTGCGCACGCCGTGCTTGATGCCTTCGACGATTTCTTCAACCGGTACGCCGTAGGTTTCTTTGATGTCGCCGCCGTACTGGTTGATGATCGCCAGCCACTCTTGCGGAACCGAAGAGGAACCGTGCATCACCAGGTGGGTGTTCGGGATGCGTTTGTGGATTTCCTTGATGCGGTCGATGGCCAGCACGTCGCCGGTTGGTGGCTTGGTGAACTTGTACGCGCCGTGGCTGGTGCCGATGGCGATGGCCAGGGCGTCGACCTGGGTGCGCTTGACGAAGTCAGCGGCTTCTTCCGGGTCGGTCAGCATTTGGCTGTGATCGAGCACGCCTTCTGCGCCAATACCATCTTCTTCACCAGCCATGCCGGTTTCCAGCGAACCCAGGCAGCCCAGCTCGCCTTCTACCGATACGCCGCAGGCGTGAGCCATGGCCACGGTTTGTTGAGTTACACGGACGTTGTAGTCGTAGTCGGTCGGGGTCTTGCCGTCTTCGCCGAGGGAGCCGTCCATCATCACCGAGCTGAAGCCCAGCTGGATCGAACGCTGGCAGACGTCAGGGCTGGTGCCGTGGTCCTGGTGCATGCATACCGGGATGTGCGGGAATTCTTCGATCGCCGCCAGAATCAGGTGACGCAGGAATGGCGCGCCAGCGTATTTACGGGCGCCGGCCGAAGCCTGGACGATCACCGGGGAGTCAGTCTTGTCAGCGGCTTCCATGATGGCGCGCATCTGCTCAAGGTTGTTGACGTTGAAGGCTGGAACGCCGTAGCCGAACTCGGCTGCGTGGTCCAGCATCTGGCGCATGCTGATAAGTGCCATGGTGTGTGTCTCTCCCGGTTGAGGGTCGTTAATCGTGCAAGCCTGCCGTAGCGGCGGCTGCTATTCAAGTTAATGCAGATCGGGGGTTAGGCCGGCCTGCGAATTCGGTGTTGCAAAAATCTCGTGTCTTGCGCGAACCCTGTGGCGAGGGGGCTTGCCTCCGTTCGGCTGCGAAGCAGTCGCAAATTGGCTGATGCGGTCTTACTGATGCACCGCGCCCGCAGGTTTTGGGAGCGCTTCGCACTCCAACGGGGGCAAGCCCCCTCGCCACAAAAGCCCGCTCCCACATTTGGATCTCTGTGAATCAGACCGATTGTGTTACTTGGCTTTACAGCCGCGGCCGATCAAATCGTTGGTGGCGACCCAGTACACCAGGCCTTCCTCACCTTTTACGTGAAACGCCAACTGGTCGTCGCTGTACAGCGAACCACCGCCTGCCGGATCAAGCTTCAAGCGATGAACCTGGTCGTCGCTGAGCCGCACATCCACGGTGTTGTGCGTGGCGTCGGTGTAGCGCCAGTGCACGGGAGCCTGGCTATCGCAAACCCAGTTCGTCCAAATATCGGACGCAACAGGCGACGACGCGAACGGGTTCATAGTGGCGCAACCGGCAAGTACTGCCAGCGACCCCACGGCTATCAAGCCTTTCATCCATTTTCCTCGGCAGTCGGCACACGCCAACTGCGCTGGGTATCAGTGAGTCAGACCGGTCAAGGGCAACCATGTTCCTTGGCCGGGGTCCGTGTCTCGTATTTATCCAGGCCATCCGGCCCGGAACGCTTGTTGAGCACCGGGTTGGTTTCGGCTTGCCAGTCGGCCTGATAACAGCCTTTGTCCGGCGCGCCGGTATCCGATTCCTGCGCGGCTTTCGGGGTGCTCCCGCAGCCGGCCAGTACACCCGCTGCGATCAATGTCGCTAACGTCTTGACCATGTAAACACTCCTTTGCCTGGTCAATGGATGACCCTTAGGCCTTTGCGCGGCTTTCCAGAACTTCAACCGCTGGCAGCACTTTGCCTTCGACGAACTCGAGGAACGCGCCGCCGCCGGTAGAAATGTAGGAGATCTGCCCGGCAACGCCATACTTATCGATGGCTGCCAGGGTGTCGCCGCCGCCCGCGATGGAGAACGCCGAGCTGTCTGCGATGGCCTGAGCGAGGACTTTGGTGCCGTTACCGAACTGGTCGAATTCGAATACGCCGACCGGGCCGTTCCACAGGATGGTTTTCGACGATTTCAGCAGCTCAGCGAAGTGCGCCGCAGTCTGTGGGCCGATGTCGAGGATCATGTCGTCTGCTGCTACGTCAGCGATCAGCTTGACGGTCGCGGTAGCGCTTTCAGCGAATTCCTTGGCAACCACCACGTCGACCGGCAATGGCACACTGACTTTGGCGGCGATGGCGCGGGCGGTGTCCAGCAGGTCTGGCTCGTACAGCGATTTGCCGACTGGGTGACCGGCAGCGGCCAGGAAGGTGTTGGCGATACCGCCACCGACGATCAGCTGGTCGCAGATCTGGCTCAGGCTGTTCAGCACGTCGAGTTTGGTCGAGACCTTGGAGCCGGCGACGATGGCCGCCATTGGCTGGGCCGGGGCGCCCAGGGCTTTGCCCAGTGCGTCCAGCTCGGCAGCCAGCAACGGGCCAGCCGCAGCGACTTTGGCAAACTTGGCCACGCCGTGGGTCGAACCCTCGGCACGGTGAGCGGTGCCGAAGGCGTCCATCACGAACACGTCGCACAGGGCAGCGTATTGCTTCGCCAGTTCGTCAGCGTTCTTTTTCTCGCCCTTGTTGAAGCGCACGTTCTCGAACAGCACGATGTCGCCGGCCTTGACGTCAACGCCGCCCAGGTAGTCGGACACCAGCGGCACTTCACGGCCCAGCGCCTTGCTCAGGTAGTCAGCCACTGGCTTGAGACTGTTCTCGGCCGAGAACTCGCCTTCGGTCGGACGGCCCAGGTGCGAGCAGACCATCACCGCCGCGCCTTTTTCCAGGGCCAGCTTGATGGTCGGCAGCGAGGCCAGGATTCGCGCATCGCTGGAGACAACACCGTCCTTGACTGGGACGTTGAGGTCTTCGCGGATCAATACGCGCTTACCTTGCAGATCGAGGTCGGACATCTTCAACACGGTCATGGGTCGCATTTCCTGGATAGCTGTTTTAGAGAGCAGGTTTTTTAGAGGCAGAGAGCTTGATAGCTGTTTGCAGATAGTGTTCTGCAACATCCAGCATTCGGTTGGCAAAACCCCATTCGTTGTCGAACCAGGCCAGCACGTTCACCAGCCTTGGGCCGGAAACGCGGGTCTGACTGGCATCGACGATCGCCGAATGCGGGTCATGGTTGAAATCACAACTGGCGTGAGGCAATTCGGTGTAAGCCAAAAGCCCCTTGAGCGGGCCGCTGGTGGCAGCCTCGCGCAGGATCCGGTTGACTTCACTCGCGTCAGTGTCGGTAACGGTTTGCATCGTGATATCGAGGCAAGACACGTTGACCGTCGGCACGCGTACAGCTTTGGCCTGAATTCGCCCGGCAAGTTCCGGCAGCAAGCGTTCGATACCGCGCGCCAGGCCGGTGGACACCGGGATCACCGACTGGAACGCCGAACGGGTGCGGCGCAAGTCTTCGTGGTGGTAGGCGTCAATGACCGGCTGATCGTTCATCGCCGAGTGAATCGTGGTGATCGATACGTAGTCCAGACCAAAGGCCTGATCCAGCAGGCGCAACAGCGGCACGCCGCAGTTGGTGGTGCAGGACGCGTTGGACACCAGCAGCTCGTCGCCGGTCAGGCACTCCTGATTGACGCCGTAGACGATGGTGGCGTCGACATCCGCCTCGCTGGCCATCGGCTGGGAAAACAGCACACGCGGTGCGCCCGCATCGAGGAAACGCTGGCCGTCTGCGCGCGTGTGGTAAGCACCGGAGCACTCAAGCACCAGATCGACGCCCAGAGACGCCCAATCAATGCCTTCGGGGGTGGCACTGCGCAGGACCTTCACGCAGTTGCCATTAATATGCAGACAATCGCCGTCGACCTTCACCTCACCGGGAAAACGCCCGTGGGTGGAGTCGAAGCGTGTCAGGTATTCGATGCTGGCCATGTCGGCCAGATCGTTGATCGCCACAATTTCAAACCCGGCCGCCGCCCCTCGCTCGAACAAAGCACGCAAGACGCAACGACCAATCCGGCCGTAGCCGTTGAGTGCAACTTTGTAAGGACGCGGTTGAGGCATGGGGTTCTCGATTACCGTGGTGAATCCGTCAGTGCAGCGTTGAATGTTCCATTGTCATCGCGAGCAAGCTCGCTCCCACAGGGATATACACCGTCCATGTGGGAGCGAGCTTGCTCCGGGCGGCGTTCCGACGATAGCGTCAGAACAGACAACGCAACTGTCGGACTTAGTCTTCCAGCAACTCTTCAGCCTGACCCAGGATGTTTTCCAGGGTGAAGCCGAACTCTTCGAACAAGGCCGGCGCAGGCGCCGACTCGCCGTAGGTGGTCATGCCGATGACGCGACCTTCCAGGCCCACGTACTTGTACCAGTAGTCCGCGTGAGCGGCCTCGATGGCGATACGGGCGCTGACCTGCAACGGCAGAACCGCTTGCTTGTAGCCGGCATCCTGAGCATCGAACACGCTGGTGCATGGCATGGAAACCACGCGCACCTTGCGGCCCTGTTCAGTCAGCTTGTCGTAGGCCTGAACGGCCAGGCCGACTTCCGAACCGGTGGAGATCAGGATCAGCTCAGGCTCACCGAAGCAATCCTTGAGCACATAACCACCACGGTTGATCAGTTCGATCTGCACCGCGTCACGGGTTTGGTGCTGCAGGTTCTGACGCGAGAAGATCAGCGCGGTAGGACCGTCTTTACGCTCCAGGGCGTTCTTCCAGGCCACTGCCGATTCAACGGCATCGGCTGGACGCCAGGTGTCGAGGTTCGGCGTGCAGCGCAAGCTGGCCAGTTGCTCGATTGGCTGGTGAGTCGGGCCGTCTTCGCCCAGACCGATGGAGTCGTGGGTGTAGACGTGGATCACGCGCTGCTTCATCAGGGCGGACATGCGCACGGCGTTGCGGGCGTATTCCATGAACATCAGGAAGGTTGCGCCGTAAGGCACCAGGCCGCCGTGCAAGGCAACGCCGTTCATGATGGCAGTCATGCCGAACTCGCGAACGCCGTAGTACATGTAGTTGCCGCTGGCGTCTTCAGCGCTGACACCTTTGCAACCTTTCCACAGGGTCAGGTTGGAACCGGCCAGGTCAGCCGAACCGCCGAGCATTTCCGGCAGCAGCGGGCCGAACGCGTTCAGGGCGTTCTGGCTGGCTTTACGGCTGGCGATGGTTTCGCCCTTGGCTGCGACTTCAGCGATGTAGGCCGAGGCTTTTTCAGCGAAGTCTTCTGGCAGCTCACCGCTCAGACGACGGACCAGCTCGTTGGCCAGCTCCGGGAATTCGGCGGAGTAGGCAGCGAAACGCTGATCCCACTCGGCTTCGACAGCGCGACCGGCTTCCTTGGCATCCCACTCGGCATAGATGTCGGCCGGGATTTCGAAAGGGCCGTAGTTCCACTTCAGCGCAGTGCGGGTCAAGGCGATTTCCGCGTCACCCAGTGGGGCACCGTGGCAATCTTCCTTGCCTTGTTTGTTCGGCGAACCGAAGCCGATGGTGGTTTTGCAGCAGATCAGCGTCGGTTGCGCGCTTTTGCGTGCAGTGTCGATCGCGGTCTTGATCTCTTCCGGGTCGTGACCGTCAACGTTGCGGATCACTTGCCAGTTGTAGGCTTCGAAACGCTTCGGGGTGTCATCGGTGAACCAGCCTTCGACTTCGCCGTCGATGGAGATGCCGTTGTCATCGTAGAAAGCGATCAGTTTGCCCAGGCCCAGGGTACCAGCCAGGGAGCTGACTTCGTGGGAAATGCCTTCCATCATGCAGCCATCACCCAGGAACACATAGGTGTGGTGGTCGACAACGTTGTGACCTGGACGGTTGAACTGCGCCGCCAGGACTTTTTCTGCCAGGGCAAAGCCCACGGCGTTGGCCAGGCCCTGACCCAACGGGCCAGTGGTGGTTTCAACACCCGGGGTGTAACCGAGTTCCGGGTGGCCCGGTGTGCGGCTGTGCAGTTGGCGGAAGTTTTTCAGGTCATCGATCGACAGGTCGTAGCCGGTCAGGTGCAGCAACGAGTAAAGCAACATCGAGCCGTGACCGTTGGACAGGATGAACCGGTCGCGGTCGGCAAATGATGGATTGCTCGGGTTGTGCTTGAGGTAGTCACGCCAAAGCACTTCGGCGATATCCGCCATACCCATAGGGGCACCGGGATGGCCGCTGTTGGCTTTTTGCACGGCATCCATGCTGAGGGCACGAATGGCGTTGGCACGCTCACGACGGCTGGGCATCGCTGTTCTCCTGCTGATACTGAATCGAGAGTGAATAAAACGAAACGGAAAAAAGGCGAGCATTTTCCCTCAGCGGACAGCCTCGGGGCAATGACAGATAGTCATCTGGAGACGTTTTTCCCACGGATAACGACGGTTTCGGGTGATGAAACCTTTCCGCTGTACGTTTGTAGAGTTAATCATCCCGTGAGAAGTGCCATCCATCGAGCAATATCAAAACTTTTTGATATTGACCTTGCAGGGATTTCGACGCATCACTAGACTGCTGGCCTTATGAACTTACGCGTGCCTTCCATTCGCCATGACGATTGCGATGAGCTGGCGGCCTTGTGCAAGGCCGGCGGTGATCCGTTGCGGCTGAACGTTTTGCGCGCACTGGCCAACGATTCGTTCGGCGTGCTGGAGCTGGCGCAAATCTTCGCCACCGGCCAATCGGGCATGAGCCACCACTTGAAGGTGCTGGCCCAGGCTGAGCTGGTAGCGACCCGCCGTGAAGGCAACGCGATTTTTTACCGTCGCGCCCTGCCCCACACCGAATTGTTGGGCGGCAAGCTGCATGCAGCACTGCTCGACGAAGTGGACAACCTGACCCTGCCCAGCGATGTGCAGGCGCGGATCAGCCAGGTCCACGGACAACGAGCCGCTGCCAGCCAGGACTTTTTCTCACGGGTTGCGGAAAAGTTTCGCGCCCAGCAAGACTTGATCGCCGGCTTGGCGCAGTACCGTGAAAGCGTGCTGGCCCTGCTCGACAAGTTGAGCTTCAGCGAAGGTGCCTCCGCGATTGAAGTCGGCCCCGGCGACGGCAGTTTTCTGCCGGAACTGGCGCGCCGCTTCAGTCAGGTCACAGCGCTCGACAACAGCCCGGCGATGCTCGAACTGGCGCGTCAGGTCTGCGAACGTGAAAAGCTGGCTAACGTCAGCCTGCAATTGGCCGATGCATTGGATGGCGTAAGCCTTGAGGCCGATTGCGTTGTACTGAACATGGTCTTGCACCATTTCGCCGCGCCAGCCGATGCGCTCAAGCACATGGCCGGCTTGCTGCAACCAGGCGGTAGCCTGTTAGTGACAGAGTTATGTAGCCACAACCAAAGTTGGGCCAAGGAGGCCTGCGGTGATCTTTGGTTGGGGTTTGAACAGGACGATTTGGCCCGTTGGGCCACCGCTGCGGGACTCGTTCCCGGGGAAAGCCTCTATGTAGGCTTACGTAATGGTTTCCAGATCCAGGTCCGCCACTTTCAGCGACCGGCTGGCGACACTCACCATCGGTAAATTGTAGGAAAACATCGAGATGAGCGAATACTCCCTCTTCACCTCCGAGTCCGTGTCTGAAGGGCATCCGGACAAAATCGCCGACCAGATTTCTGATGCGGTGCTGGACGCCATCATTGCTGAAGACAAGTTCGCCCGTGTGGCGTGCGAGACTCTGGTGAAAACGGGCGTGGCGATCATCGCCGGCGAAGTCACCACCTCGGCCTGGGTCGATCTGGAAGACATCGTCCGCAACGTGATCCTCGACATCGGCTACAACAGCTCGAATGTCGGCTTCGACGGCGCGACCTGCGGCGTGATGAACATCATCGGCAAGCAGTCCCCCGACATCAACCAGGGTGTTGATCGTGCCAAGCCTGAAGACCAGGGCGCCGGCGACCAGGGCCTGATGTTCGGCTACGCCAGCAACGAAACCGACGTGCTGATGCCAGCACCGATCACCTTCTCGCACCAACTGGTTCAGCGCCAGGCCGAAGCCCGCAAGTCCGGCCTGCTGCCTTGGCTGCGTCCAGACGCCAAGTCGCAAGTGACCTGCCGCTACGAAAACGGCAAGGTTGTCGGTATCGACGCCGTTGTACTGTCGACCCAGCACAACCCGGAAGTATCCTACAAAGACCTGCGCGAAGGCGTGATGGAACTGATCGTCAAGCACGTGCTGCCTGCCGAGCTGCTGTCCAAGGACACCCAGTTCCACATCAACCCGACTGGCCAGTTCATCATCGGTGGCCCGGTGGGCGACTGCGGCCTGACCGGTCGCAAGATCATCGTTGACAGCTACGGCGGCATGGCCCGTCACGGCGGCGGCGCGTTCTCCGGTAAAGATCCATCGAAGGTTGACCGTTCAGCTGCCTACGCCGGTCGTTATGTGGCCAAGAACATCGTGGCTGCCGGCCTGGCCGAGCGTTGCGAGATTCAGGTTTCCTACGCCATCGGCGTCGCTCAGCCGACTTCGATTTCGTTGAACACCTTCGGCACCGGCAAGATCAGCGACGACAAGATCGTCAAACTGGTCCGCGAAGTGTTCGACCTGCGTCCATACGCAATCACCACCATGCTCGACCTGCTGCACCCGATGTACCAGGACACCGCTGCGTACGGCCACTTCGGTCGCACCCCGGAAATCAAAACCGTGGGCGACGATACGTTCACCACGTTCACCTGGGAAAAAACCGACCGCGCCGACGCCCTGCGCGCTGCTGCCGGTCTGTAAGACTTCCTGGCGACACAAAAAGCCCCGCACGGTTCGCCGTGCGGGGCTTTTTCATGGGCGCTGATCCGGCCTGGACACACCCTGAAAACTACCTGCGCTCGCCAGCCTCCCTGCTGATCTAGCCTTCAGGCATCCCCCTCGAGCAAGGATGCTCATGATGCTGCCCACGCTTCGTCTATTGATCGGTTTCTGGTTGATCGTTACCTGCCTGAACGCCAACGCCAATAGCTGTCCCGACTGGCTCCCCACCCGAGCCCAAGCCGAAATCACCGCGCTGCAAGAGCAAATCGAGCGCTGGGACGACAGCTATCACCGGCAAGGACATTCACTGGTCGCCGACGAAATCTACGACCAATCCCGCGCCCACCTCAAAGCCTGGCGAGAATGCTTTGAGCGGACTGCAACACCTGAGAATCCGCTGCGTACCGCCCGCGGCACGGTTACCCATCCGATTCCCCACACCGGCCTCGAAAAGCTCATCGACGGTCGTGCCGTCGAAGCCTGGCTCAAGACACGCGACGATATCTGGGCTCAGCCCAAAGTCGATGGCGTAGCGGTCACGTTGATTTACCGCGAGGGTCAGCTCCAACAGGCGATCAGTCGCGGCGACGGTATCAACGGCCAGGACTGGACCGCCTCGGCGCGCAATATCGCCGCGATCCCCCAACAACTGCCGCAGCCACTGGACTTGCTGTTGCAAGGCGAGCTTTATTGGCGCCTGACGGATCATGTGCAAGCCAAACACGGCAGCCTGAACGCCCGCAGCGCCGTGGCCGGGTTGATGGCCCGTAAAGAACTGAGCCCTGTGGACGCCAACGGGATCGGGCTATTCGTCTGGGACTGGCCGCAAGGTCCGACCAGCTTGCCGGAGCGCCTGCTCGCCCTGAAAGCATTGGGCTTCCCTGACAGTGAGTTCTACAGCCAGCCCGTCGGCGCATTGGCCGATGCCGAACGTTGGCGCGATCACTGGTATCGCACCCCCCTGCCGTTTGCCAGCGACGGTATTGTCTTGCGTCAGAGCCAACGTCCGGCGGCAGAGCGCTGGGAGGCGAAAACTCCGTTCTGGAGCGTGGCCTGGAAGTACCCTTTCGCCCAGGCACTGGCTGAAGTGCGCAAGGTCAACTTCAAGATCGGGCGCACCGGGCGCATCACCCCGGTGCTCGAGCTCGCTCCGGTCACGCTCGATGACCGACAGATCAAACGTGTCAGCGTGAGTTCGTTGCAGCGCTGGCAGGCCATGGATATCCGCCCCGGCGATCAGGTCGCCATCAGCCTTGCCGGGCTGACCATCCCGCGACTCGACAGTGTCGTGTTGCGCAGCACTGAACGACCTGAGGTGAGCGCACCACGCGCAGCAGACTTTCATCACCTCAGCTGTTGGCAACCGACACCGGGCTGCGAAAGCCAGTTTCTCGCACGACTGACCTGGCTCAGTGGCAAGCAAGGCCTGGCGCTGCACCATATCGGCCCCGGCACCTGGGAAAAACTGATCAGTGCCGGACGCCTCAAGGGTTTGCTCGATTGGTTGACCCTCGACGCCCAAGAGCTTGCTAACATTGACGGCTTCGGCGAGCGCAGCAGTGTCCGCTTGCTGAACAGTCTGCAAAGCGCCCGGCAACAGCCCTTTTCACGCTGGCTGAAAGCATTGGGCTTGCCGCCTACCGGTGAGGCCAGACTTGCAGACTCATGGCAATTACTGGCGCAACGAGACACTGAGCAATGGCAGACCGAAGCCGGAATCGGCCCGGGGCGCGCAGCGCAATTGAGCGCATTTTTTCGCGACCCGCAGGTGCTGGCCTTGAGCGAACAATTACACGCTGCCGGGATAGACGGTTTTTAGCTATGCAGAGAGCCGGCAGTTTTGAACCCAATGAGTATCGATGCGCTCCAACAGCCCATCTGCTGCCGACCTGATGATTTTTTAAACGGAGCCTTTATGAAATTTCTTTCACCGCTCGTCATGCTGACCCTTTGTGGCGTCATGGCGACACCGCTGATGGCTGCCGAAGAAACTCCGCAACTCACTGGCTGCGCCGCCAAGCGCCAGTCCATCAGCAACCAGATCGAACAGGCCAGGGCACATGGCAATGCCGGGCAACAGTCTGGCCTGGAAAAAGCCCTGAGCGAAGCCACCGAGCACTGCAATGACGCCTCCTTGAAGAAAGAGCGCGAGAACAAGGTGCTCGACGCCAAGCACGAAGTCAGCCGCCGTCAGGCCGACCTCGACAAGGCCATGAAACAGGGCGACGCCGAGAAGATAAACAAACGCAAAGACAAACTCGCCGAGTCCCGTAAGCAATTGCAGCGCGCGCTGGATGAGCTGGATAAGTAAATCCGAGATCGATGAGTGCAGCAGCTTTTGTGGCGAGGGAGCTTGCTCCCGCTCGGACGCGTAGCGTTCGCAGTCCGGCTATCGCGATTTCCCGGGATAATCGCGATAGCCGATTCTGGGGCGGCTTCGCCACCCAGCGGGAGCAAGCTCCCTCGCCACAGATTATCTACAACTCCGTGAAATCAGTGATCACGAAACTGTTTATGGCACGCACTACAGGCGTCTTCGACTTTCTGCACGGCCGGGCCCAGGTTACTGGCCTTGTACGGCTGAACCTGGCTGGCAATCACCAAGTCACCGGTGGCGGCTTCCAGTGTGCGGGCCATTTCCTGGAAACGTGCCTGCTGCTGCCAGACACCGTCTTTGGCGCTGGTGTTGCCGTCCTCACGAACCTGTGGGAAATGCTTCCACGGCTCATGGGACAAGGCGTCGAGCTTGACTGCACCTGCGGTAAAACGCGGGCCATCGAACGGGATACGTCCCCGCAACATGCCGCCCAGGTCTTCGCCGGTCTTGAGCATTTGCTTGAAAATCGCCTTGCGCTGACCCAGCGGCGAGTTCGGATCGACACCGCCACAGGCGGACAGCGTCAGGCAGGCCAGCAATACAACAGAAAGTCTTTTAAGAGTCATGGTGGCTTCAGGTCACGGGAAACGGCGGCCAGTATCCTCGCGTCGTCGGCAAAGACCAATAGCCCTATTAACAATGAGGGTTGCCTGAACGCTGGAAGCGCTCGGGCAACCTGCACAGGAAATACTGCATGAACAGCCGTTTCAAGGCCTGGCGCAACACTCTGCTCTGGACCGTACCGATGGTCGCCCTGCTGGCCGGTTGCAACAGTGGCGACACCGCAAAACCACAAACCCACGCCATCGCCACCTATTCCAGCGCGACATGGGAAGCTTTGCCGGCGGTATCTGATAATGACTTGCTGGCCGGCTTCGGTTCCTGGCGCAGCGCCTGTATTCGCCTGAAGTCCGACCCGGTCTGGGGCGCGACCTGCGCAGCGGCCGCCAACGTGCCGCAAACCGCAGACGCCATCCGTGGCTTTCTCAAGGAACAGCTGGCGGTCTACGGCCTGCGCTCCTCCAGCGGCAATGCCAATGGCTTGATCACCGGCTATTACGAGCCGGTCTATCCGGGCAGCCTGACGCAGAACCCGGTGGCCAATGTGCCGGTTTACGGTGTACCGGACGACATGATCATCGTCTCGCTTGAGAGCATTTACCCCGAACTCAAAGGCAAGCGCCTGCGCGGTCGCCTTGAAGGCCGGGTGCTCAAGCCTTACGACGATGCCGCCGCCATTGAAACCAAAGGGGTCAAGGCGCCTGTACTGGCGTGGCTGACCGACCCGATGGACCTGCAGTTTCTACAAATCCAGGGCTCGGGCCGCATTCAGCTGGAAGATGGCCGCCAACTGCGCATCGGTTATGCCGACCAGAACGGTCACCCCTACCGCCCAATTGGCCGCTGGCTGATAGATCAGGGCGAACTGAAGAAGGAAGACGTGACCATGGGCGCCATCAGTGCCTGGGCCAAGGCCCACCCTACGCGCATTCCTGAACTGCTCGGCAGTAACCCGAGTTATGTATTCTTCAGCCGCAATCCTGACAGCAACGAAGGCCCACGCGGCTCGCTGAACGTGCCACTGACCTCGGGTTACAGCGTGGCGGTGGATCGCAAGGTGATTCCACTGGGCAGTCTGCTCTGGTTATCCACCACCCGCCCTGATGGCAGCGCACTGGTGCGCCCCGTCGCCGCACAGGACACCGGTGGCGCGATCACCGGCGAAGTTCGCGCCGACCTGTTCTGGGGCACCGGCGATGCGGCTGGGCAACTGGCCGGCGACATGAAACAGCAAGGGCAAATCTGGATGCTCTGGCCAAAAGGCGCGGCACTACCGCAACTGCCGCAGGTGACCGACACAAAGTAAGTCGCACCCAATACGCTGTTGATTCCTGTAGCAGCTGGCGAAGCCTGCTGCTACAAAAACGGTTCCGCATCGCGTCAGATCGACACAAAAAAGAAGGCGGCAATCAGCCCCATGCCGACAAACCACACCAGCGAACGCAGGATTGCCCAGTCGGCCAGGTAGCAGATGATGTAAAGCAGGCGACTGGTGATGAACAGCACCGACAGCACGTTGATCGTCACCAGTTCGGCATTGCCGACCAGGTGCGCGACGATGACCGCGGCGGCAAACGCCGGAGTGACTTCAAAGCTGTTCAACTGGGCCCAGTGGGCACGCCTGGCGAACCCTTCGAGGGACTCAAGGAAGTCTCGCGGGTCATGATTATCCCGAAGCCCGAACTTGCCGCCGATTTTGGCGATGGCGGTGCAAACGTACGGCAAGAAAATCGCGATCAATACACACCATAGGGCAACATTCATTGCAGATTCCTTTTTAGAGTTTCGTAAACGCTCGCTCAGAACTTCATCACGAACATGCCGGCCAGTACCAGCCCACAAGCCAAGAGCCTGGGCCTGCCGAAAGGCTCCTTGAGGTAACGCATGCCGAACAGCACCACCAGAATCACACTGATCTCGCGCAACGCCGCCGCTTCGGCAATTGACCCCAACTGCATGGCCCAGAGCACCAAAGCGTAGCTGAACAACACGCAGAACCCGACGCTCAAGCCCAGTCGCCACTGCTCACGCCAGAACAGCATAAAAGCCGGACGTTTGCGCACCAGTGCCAACAGCGGAAACGGCCAGGCACTGAGCAATGTGACCCAGACCAGGTAATCGAGCGGGTGCGACCAGCGCCGCAACGCCTGCCCATCGATAAAGGTGTAGCCGCCGATGCACAAGCCGATCAGCACCACTACCGGCAACATCGACCACGGCAACCGCTCCCCGCCACCGCCCTGCCAAAGCAGGCACAGCATGCCGAGCGGGATCAGCAAAATGCCGAGGATCTGCTGGGTCGTCAGCACTTCGCCAGCAAAGACCAGTGTCAACGCCAGGACCACCAACGGCGACAAACCGCGCATCAGCGGATAGACCAGCCCGAGATCGCCGACCCGATAGGCCTGGATCAGCAGATAGCGATAGAGCAGCTCGAAGGCCGCCGAAGCGAGTATCCACGGCCAGATGTCCATCGGTGGCAGCGCGACGAAACCCAGCATCAGCGCGACAAACAGCATCGCTACACTGTCCATGCAGGCCACGACCAATAACCGCTCAGCACTGAACTTGATCAGGGTATTCCAGGCTGCGTGCAACAACGCCGCCACCAACACCAGAATCGTCGCAAGCACCCTGCTCTCCTTGCCCGCATCAACCGAATTGATTCGCCATATGTCAGCAGCTGTTTATACTGCAACCGACCACGCCGCACTCAGTTGCGCACATACTTATTCCAATAAATTCCTGCTGCTACCCGATCCTCACGGAACCGGGAGCTCGCATGCGTATGCCTGATCAGAGCGTCAAGACTACCGACAGAGACCTTGCGCATGCCACTCGCCTTGCTTGCACTGGCTGTTGCCGCCTTCGGCATCGGCACCACTGAATTCGTCATCATGGGCTTGCTGCCCGATGTCGCCCGCGACCTCGCCGTGAGCATTCCCGAGGCCGGCCTGCTGATTACCGGCTACGCCCTGGGCGTGGTGTTCGGCGCACCGATCCTCGCGATCGGGACGGCTAACATGCCACGCAAAGCCACGCTGCTGGGCATGACGCTGATGTTCATTCTCGGCAACATCCTCTGTGCGCTCGCCCCGAACTACGCCACATTGATGGCCGCGCGGGTGATTACTGCGTTGTGCCACGGCGCATTCTTCGGCATCGGCTCGGTAGTTGCGGCAGGTTTAGTGGCACCGAACAAACGCGCCCAGGCAATTGCGATGATGTTCACCGGCCTGACCCTCGCCAACGTACTCGGCGTACCGCTGGGCACCGCGCTCGGGCAATACGCCGGCTGGCGCTCGACTTTCTGGGCGGTGTCGGTGATCGGCGTGATCGCGGCCATCGCCCAGTGGGTCTGGTTGCCGAAAGAGATCGCCATGGACAAGGCCAACCTGGCCAGCGAATTCAAGGTGCTGGGCAAAACCAATGTGCTGTTGGCGTTGGGCATGAGTGTGCTGGCGTCGACCAGCCTGTTCAGCGTTTTCACCTACATCGCACCGATCCTGCAGGACATTACCGGCGTCAGCCCGCACGGCGTAACCATCATGCTGTTGTTGTTCGGTGTGGGTTTGACCGCTGGCAGCATGCTCGGCGGACGCCTGGCCGACAGCCGTTTGCTGCCGTCATTGGTCGGCATGGCCCTTGCCGTCGTGCTGGTGCTGGCCGCGTTCAGCCAGACCAGCCACTCGGTAATCCCGGCCGCCATCACCCTGGTACTGTGGGGTGTGTTCGCCTTCGCACTATGCCCGATTCTGCAACTGCTGATCATCGACCAGGCTAACGAAGCACCCAATCTGGGTTCGACGCTAAACCAGAGCGCCTTCAACCTGGGCAATGCCGCCGGAGCGTGGATCGGCGGACTGGTGGTGGCCAGCGGCGCCGACCTTGCAGACCTGCCGTGGACCGGCGCACTGGTCAGCGGCTTGACCGTGCTGACGGCGCTGTTCTTTATCTACCTGCAACGCCGCGAAGCCGCAACGGCCAACGCCCCCGGCTAAGTCTTTAGATAATCTGTGCAACGATACAAACCCCCGTGGCGAGGGAGCTTGCTCCCGCTCGGCCGCGAAGCGGTCGCAGGTTGCGTCTGACAAAACGCGATTGCGGGTTTTAGGGCCGCTGCGCGCCCCAGCGGGAGCAAGCTCCCTCGCCACAAGGGCCGTGGTCATTCGACGGCGGGGTCATCCTGGAACTGGTCTTTGACGTACTTGATCTCGGTCCGGCCATGGGGCGCCGGCAAGCCGTCTTCGCCCAGGTTGACGAAGACCATCTTCTCGACCGTGAGGATGCTTTTGCGGGTGATCTTGTTGCGCACCTCGCACGTCAGGGTGATCGAGGTACGACCGAATTCGGTAGCGGTGATACCCAGTTCGATGATGTCGCCCTGGCGTGAGGCGCTGACGAAGTTGATTTCGGAAATGTACTTGGTGACCACACGCTGGTTGCCCAGCTGGACGATTGCGTAAATGGCGGCCTCTTCGTCGATCCAGCGCAGCAGGCTACCGCCGAACAGCGTGCCGTTGGGGTTAAGGTCTTCGGGTTTTACCCATTTGCGGGTGTGGAAATTCATGCTCGCTCCTGACCGTCTTGCCGATTGATGCCGGCATCATGGCAGACCACGCAGTCATGCTCCATGAGGCTTCGACTATGGCCGCCATTAGCGATCTTCATTTGGCCGACAGAAACCCTTTGGAAGATGAGCGTAGCCCGCTATAATCGCCCCCGTTTCAAAACGGTCATCTTCGATTGATACCGTTTTCCCGCCACCTGTCCGAGGGGCGCTGCAGCAGGTTCGTCCTGTCAGGCTCGGATGGGGCGTTGCCCGGCCATGATCGGCTGGACACTAAACGCACAACGGCGCCCATTCGCATACTTACGAATGGAGGCTCTTCATGAGCGCTGTCAACACGCCTGCAGATTTTAACGACTACAAAGTTGCCGACATGTCCCTGGCTGCCTGGGGCCGTCGTGAAACCATTATCGCCGAATCGGAAATGCCAGCCCTGATGGGTCTGCGTCGCAAGTACGCGGGTGAACAACCGCTCAAGGGCGCGAAGATCCTGGGCTGCATCCACATGACCATTCAGACTGCCGTGCTGATCGAAACCCTGGTTGCCCTGGGTGCCGAAGTACGCTGGTCGTCCTGCAACATTTTCTCGACTCAGGACCAGGCCGCTGCCGCTATCGCCGCTGCCGGCATTCCGGTTTTCGCCTGGAAAGGCGAAACCGAAGAAGAGTACGAGTGGTGCCTGGAGCAAACCATCCTCAAGAATGGCGAGCCTTGGGATGCCAACATGATCCTCGACGACGGCGGCGACCTGACCGAGCTGCTGCACAAGAAGTACCCGGCGATCCTCGACCGCGTCCACGGCGTCACCGAAGAAACCACCACTGGCGTACACCGCCTGCTGGACATGCTGGCCAAGGGCGAGCTGAAAATCCCGGCCATCAACGTCAACGACTCGGTGACCAAGAGCAAGAACGACAACAAGTACGGCTGCCGTCACAGCCTGAACGACGCAATCAAGCGCGGCACCGACCACCTGTTGTCCGGCAAGCAAGCGCTGGTCATCGGTTACGGTGACGTGGGCAAGGGTTCGGCCCAGTCCCTGCGTCAGGAAGGCATGATCGTCAAAGTCTCCGAAGTTGACCCGATCTGCGCCATGCAAGCCTGCATGGACGGTTTCGAACTGGTTTCGCCGTTCATCGACGGTATCAACAACGGTACCGAAGCGAGCATCGACAAGGCCCTGCTGGGCAAGATCGACCTGATCGTGACCACCACCGGTAACGTCAATGTTTGCGATGCGAACATGCTCAAAGCCCTGAAGAAACGCGCCGTGGTCTGCAACATCGGTCACTTTGACAACGAAATCGACACCGCTTTCATGCGCAAGAACTGGGCATGGGAAGAAGTGAAGCCACAGGTTCACAAGGTTCACCGTACTGGCGCGGGCGATTTCGACCCACAGAACGACGACTACCTGATCCTGCTGGCCGAAGGCCGTCTGGTTAACCTGGGCAACGCCACTGGCCACCCAAGCCGTATCATGGATGGCTCGTTCGCCAACCAGGTCCTGGCGCAGATCTTCCTGTTCGGCCAGAAGTACGCCGACCTGTCGCCAGCCCAGAAAGCCGAGCGCCTGACCGTTGAAGTACTGCCGAAGAAACTCGACGAAGAAGTGGCCCTGGAAATGGTCCGCGGTTTCGGTGGCGTGGTCACTCAACTGACCAAGCAACAGGCTGAATACATCGGCGTGACCGTCGAAGGCCCGTTCAAGCCGCACGCTTACCGCTACTGATTCACGCGGCTGTCCGCTCCCCTTGTGGGAGCTGGCTTGCCTGCGATTGCATCACCGTAGTGTTCTTGTAACATCGCAGTGCCTGCATCGCGGGCAAGCCCGGCTCCTACAAAAGCCAGTCCTCATGTGGGTCAGCCTTCGGCTTACGAGTTTCAAAGGGTATTCCTATGTCCCAAGACCGCCGCTACAGCTTCGAGTTCTTCCCTACGAAGACCGATGCCGGGCATGAAAAGCTCATCGCCACTGCCCGTCAGCTGGCCACGTACAACCCCGATTTCTTCTCCTGCACCTATGGCGCTGGTGGTTCGACCCGTGATCGCACCCTCAACACCGTGTTGCAGCTCGAAAGCGAAGTCAAAGTCCCTGCCGCACCGCATCTGTCTTGCGTGGGCGACAGCAAGGCTGACTTGCGCGGCCTGCTGGCTCAATACAAGGCGGCCGGCATCAAGCGGATCGTTGCTTTGCGCGGTGACCTGCCTTCAGGCATGGGCATGGCCAGCGGCGAAATGCGCCATGCCAATGACCTGGTGAGCTTCATTCGTGAAGAGACCGGCGATCACTTCCACATCGAAGTCGCCGCTTACCCGGAAATGCACCCGCAAGCACGCAACTTCGAAGACGATCTCACCAATTTCGTGCGCAAGGCCAACGCCGGTGCCAACAGTGCGATCACCCAGTACTTCTTCAACGCCGACAGCTACTTCTACTTCGTCGAGCGTGTACAGGCGATGGGCGTGAATATCCCGGTTGTTCCGGGCATCATGCCAATCACCAACTACAGCAAGCTGGCACGCTTCTCCGATGCCTGCGGTGCGGAAATCCCGCGCTGGATCCGCAAACAGCTGGAAGCCTACGGTGACGACACCCAAAGCATTCAGGGTTTCGGCGAGCAGGTGATCACCGAAATGTGTGAACGCTTGTTGCAAGGCGGTGCACCAGGGCTGCATTTCTATACCCTGAACCAGGCCGAACCTAGCCTGGCCGTCTGGAACAATCTGAAACTGCCACGCTGAAACAGGCGTAGCATTCAGAACAAGGCCCTGGCAAAACCCAGGGCCTTTTTTTTTCATTCTCCCAATTCGCCAGGGATGATCGCAGTAGATGTCCACAATTACCCCAGCCACAAACCCTCAACTGATTTATCTGGTTTACGGTGCCAACACCTACCACCAGGAGGCAGTGTTCAGTATCGCCAGTGCCTTGGCAGGGTTGCGCGAAACACCGGGCGAAAGCTTGGACATCCAGGTTTTCACCGACAACCCGGCGCCTTACCGCGACTTGCCGGTTCGGGTTCGAGAGCTGGATGAAAGCACCCGTCAGGCGTGGATCGCCCCGCATGGTTATCACTTTCGCGCCAAGCACGTGGTGATGCAGCAGGTGTTGCGCGAGTCCGAGCGTGCGCTGCTGATCGACACGGATACATTCTTCCACTGCTCACCGCTGGAACTGTTCCGTCGCGTCGAGCCCGGCACCCTGCTGTGCAATGCCTTTGGATTGCAATACGGCAGCAACAAAGAGGCGGGGCTGTATCGGACACTGGCTGGCGTACTGCAGCAAAGACAGCTGGCAGATGACCAGATGCCGCTGCTGAACTCGGGAGTCATCGGCCTTGATCGCGTCGATGCCGGCGTTCTCGATCATTCGATCGCCTTGATGGATGAGCTGTACCCTCTGGCGCAAGGCGCCTATACCCTTGAAGAGTTCTGCCTGTCGGTAGCGGCCTACCGCACAACGCAGGTGCGCGAATGTCCGGACCTGATCCATCACTATTGGAGTCGCAAGCAGCTGTTTCGCGCCAAGATCAAAGCATGGCTGGACAAGCATGGTGCCGACCCGATCAGCACCTTCGCGCTGGATGAAACCCGCCTGGTGACCGCGACACTGCCGCGACCACCGACGCTCCAACGCCTGGCCTATAAAATCGTGACCCTGGCATTGCCCCGGCATCAGCGCCAGTTCATGCGTGAAATCCTCTACGGTTGCTATCAGCACACCAACCCGTTCGATCAGGCCTGCACGCCGGTCTGGTGGGAAAAGGCTCGTGACAACGTCGAGCGGCGCCTCGACAACCCCCTTGAAAACCATCAACTCGAACACTGGTTCAATCACCCGATGATTCGCTTGGTGCTGGGTGAACGCCGCAAGGCCATCTACTTGCACCTGGTTCAGACAAAAGGCGACTAACCCTCGGGCTAGACCGCCTCTAGCTATTTCACCGGCTCTCGTCGTAATCTCCAGCGATGCCCGTCATTGCCCAATTGCTGACAGCCGTGCTTTTTGCTTGCCTGAGCTTTGCCGCTCGGGGCGAGAAACTGCGCATTGTCACCGAGCCCTGGGCGCCCTACGTCTACGAGGAAAACGGCCAGGCCCTCGGGCTGGACTACGAAACCACGGCGATCGTCTTCCAGCGCCTGGGGATTGAGGTGGAGTGGCAGTTCCTGCCATGGAAACGCTGCCTGGCCATGCTTGATCAAGGGTTGGCCGACGGCGCGCTGGATATCTTCCACAGCAGCGAACGCGACGCCACCTTGCTCTATCCCAGCGAACCACTCTCGGAAGTCGAGTTCGTGCTGTTCTATGCCAAGGATCGTCCTCACCCCTTCCGTACCCTTGAAGACCTGCGAGGCCTGACCATCGGCACCTCGCCCGGCTACCTGTACAGTCAGGACTTCAGGGACTCGACCCTGTTCACCCGCGAGCCTGCACCGACCCATGAAGCCAACTTTGGCAAGCTGCAGCGCGGTCGTATCGACCTGCTGATCACCGACCGTCGGGTTGGCCAAACCCTGCTCGACACCTTGAAACTGCGCGACCAGATCAGCGAAAGCCCCACGGTCATCAGTCACCAAAGCCAGTTCCTGGCCCTGCGCCGCAATGCCGGCATGGACCTGCTGGTGCAACGTTTCGGCGCCGAGCTCAAGCGTTTCAAACGCGAACCGGCCTACGCTCAATTGAGTGCGCGTTATGGTGCCGGCCCGGTACCTGACGCCACACAGATCACGCCGCAAGCCAGCAACGGGAAAACCGTTGAGCAGCAGGAAAGCAGCGCTCCGTGATTGCTCTGTTATACTCCGGCCTTCCCGCCAGGCTTACGCCCGGACGCTCGGTCTTGTTTAAGGCATCCCGACACTGCTACAGCGCAGCTTTTCAGCCCGCGCGAGTACTCGAAGATGAGCCTTCAAGCCCCAGCAGGACCGGACGCGATTGCGCTTCTCCATAAACGCCATTCGCGCCAGGCAAGACTATCCCATTGGGCCAAGCCCTAACTAAAACAGGATTACTCATGTCCTTTGCTTCCCTCGGTCTCTCCGAGGCTTTAGTCCGCGCCATCGAGGCAGCGGGCTACACCCAGCCTACCCCGGTGCAACAGCGGGCCATTCCCGCCGTGTTGCAAGGTCGCGACTTGATGGTTGCGGCGCAGACAGGTACGGGTAAAACCGGCGGTTTCGCCTTGCCGATTCTGGAGCGCTTGTTCCCCAACGGTCACCCGGACAAATCCCAGCGTCACGGCCCGCGCCAACCACGCGTCCTGGTCCTGACCCCGACTCGCGAACTGGCCGCCCAGGTGCACGAGAGTTTCAAGGTCTACGCCCGTGACCTGAAATTCGTCAGTGCCTGCATTTTCGGCGGCGTTGGCATGAACCCACAGGTTCAGGCGATGTCCCGCGGTGTTGACGTGCTGGTGGCTTGCCCGGGCCGTTTGCTCGACCTGGCCGGCCAAGGCAGCGTCGACCTGTCCCACGTGGAAATCCTGGTACTGGACGAAGCGGACCGGATGCTCGACATGGGCTTCGTCCATGACGTGAAGAAAGTCCTCGCCCGCCTGCCGGCCAAACGTCAGAACCTGCTGTTCTCGGCAACCTTCTCCAAGGACATCACTGACCTTGCCGGCAAGTTGCTGCACAACCCGGAACGCATCGAAGTCACGCCACCGAACACCACGGTCGAGCGCATCGAGCAACGGGTGTTCCGTCTGGCCGCCAGCCACAAGCGCTCGCTGCTGGCGCACCTGATTACTGCCGGCGCCTGGGAACAGGTTCTGGTCTTCACCCGTACCAAGCACGGCGCCAACCGCCTGGCTGAGTACCTGGACAAACACGGTCTGAGCGCCGTCGCGATCCACGGCAACAAGAGCCAGAACGCCCGCACCAAAGCCCTGGCCGACTTCAAGGCCGGTGAAGTGCGTATCCTGGTGGCCACCGATATCGCCGCTCGCGGCCTGGATATCGACCAATTGCCACACGTGGTCAACTTCGAACTGCCAAACGTCGACGAAGACTACGTGCACCGTATCGGCCGTACTGGCCGTGCCGGTCGTTCGGGCGAGGCGATCTCGCTGGTTGCCCCGGACGAAGAAAAACTGCTGAAAAGCATCGAGCGCATGACCAAGCAGAAAATCGCCGATGGCGACCTGATGGGCTTTGATTCCAGCAGCGTCGAAGCCGAAAAGCCAGAAGTTCGCGAGCGTCCGGACGTGCGTAACCCGCGCAATCCACGTGGCCCACGCGGCGACGGTCCAAACGGCAGCGGCGGTGGCGGCGGTCGTAAGGACAAAGGCAAGGACAAGGGTGGCAAGGAAAAACCGGCTGCCAGCCGTGGCGAACGCCCGGCTCAAAAGCCGCGTGAAGGCACCCCGGCCCGCGAACAGCAGCGTCCGGCACCCCGCGCCGCTGCTGACCGTGCACCGGACGAGTTCCTCGACGACGATATCGATAACTTCGGTAACCGCGTCGACTACGTTCCGCAGCAAAAGGCCCCTCAAGGCCGTGGCCGCCGTCCGGGTGCTCCGGCGCAAGGCGCTGCAGGTGCAGGTGCTCCACGCACCGGCCAGCCACAAGGTCGCCAGAACGGTCCGCGTAACAGCAGCGGCGCCAGCACCGGCACGCCGCCTGCCAAGCGCAGTGGTCCACGCAGCGGTGCTCCACGTGACGGCCAGGCTCGTCGCGAGGAGTCGCGCAACCGCCGCCCGGCCCGTGACGACCAGCCGCGTCAGGAACCCGCAGTGCAGAACCCGCGCGGTACCCAGCCGAAGATCATGCACAAGGAGTCCAAGGCTGATCGCTTCCCGACGCCTGAGCAGCTCGATCAACTGCCAAGCCGTCCACGCGGCGAGAAACCGGCGTTGCTGACCCGCAACCGCTGATTTCTCCTGCTAACAAAAACGCCCCTGATCTCGCGATCAGGGGCGTTTTTGTGTCAGCAGTGAAAATTATTTCGCTTGAACACCTTCAAACGTGATGTCCAGGTCCAGGGTCTGGGAAGTAGGACCTGGGCCTTTGATGCCGAACTCGCTCAACTGCAGGGTAGTCGTGCCGTTGAAGCCGGCACGGTAGCCACCCCATGGGTCCTTGCCTTCGCCGTTGAAGGTTGCCTTGATCACGACTGGCTTGGTCACGCCGTGCAGGGTCAGGTCGCCAGTCACGTCAGCGGTTTTTTCGCCAGTGGATTTGACACTGGTGGAAACGAACTTGGCTTCAGGGTATTTCGCTGCGTCCAGGAAGTCCGGGGTACGGATGTGCTTGTCACGTTCAGCGTGATTGGTATCAACGCTGGCGGTTTTCAGCACAACGTCGATTTTACTGGCTTCTGGAGCCTTGGCGTCGAAGTTGAACTTACCGTCCCAGTCCTTGAAAGTACCGTGGATGAAGCTGTAGCCCAGGTGGCTGATCTTGAAGTCGACGAAAGCGTGATTGCCTTCCTTGTCGATCTTGTATTCCGCGGCCATCGCTTGCCCTGCCGACAACAGAGCAGTACCGATTGCCAGAGCGGCGAGAGTCTTTTTCAACATGCTTTCTATTCCTTGGGAGTCTAGGTTGAACATCAGGCTTTGCGTCCCAGCATTCGCGTCAGGGTCGCATCACGGTCGATAAAGTGGTGCTTCAGTGCTGCCAACGCATGGAGACCGGAAAAAATCACCAGCGCCCAGGCCAGATACAGATGAATCGCACCGGCGGTGTCTGCCTGGTCCGGTAGACCGGAAATCAGCGCAGGAATTTCAAACAGACCAAACACCGGAATCCCGACACCGTCTGCGGTGGAAATCAGGTAACCGGCAATCATCACCGCGAACAGGCTGAGATAGAGGAAGGAGTGACCGAGCTTGGCGCCGAGGCGCGTCATGCGGCTATAGCTTTGCAGCGTCGGCGGCGGTGGGCTGATAAAGCGCCACAACACCCGCAACAACAAGAACGCGAACAGCGTCAAGCCGATGCTTTTGTGCAAGTCCGGCGCTTCTTTGCGCCAGTTGCTGTAGTAGTCGAGACCGACCATCCACAAGCCCAGAGCAAACAGACCGAAGACCGCCAGCGCCACGCCCCAGTGCAGAAAGATGCTGACCCCGCCATAGCGGGAGGAAGAGTTACGTAGCTGCATTGCCCAAATCCTGTAAGAACTGCGACCAAGACTATCGAGTTATCTATCGATTTAAAGCCGAAAATTTCGCTTTGAAATATCGAGAAATACGATCAAGAGTCTGAAAGAGGTGGGTTAAGGAAAGATTAACCCCAAGGTGCGACCCAAACATCAGACGCTCTAGCGTGCCCTGTCAGCGTATGTGCACGTCAATACAACCACGTAACACACCTGCGTTTCCATGCGCAAACGCCACAATAGGTTGTCCGCTCGCCCGGCATTGCATAGGCTTGCGCGACTGTATGTCCGCGCATCTCACGGACCGCCTCGAGGAGAGTGACAATGGGCTTGAATAATCAGTGGATGCAGCGCGATCTCGCGGTTCTGTGGCATCCCTGCACCCAGATGAAAGACCACGAACAGCTGCCGCTGATCCCGATCAAGCGCGGCGAAGGCGTATGGCTCGAAGACTTCGAAGGCAAACGCTACCTCGACGCGGTCAGCTCCTGGTGGGTCAACGTGTTCGGCCACGCCAACCCGCGGATCAACCAACGGATCAAGGACCAGGTCGATCAACTGGAACACGTGATCCTCGCCGGCTTCAGCCATCAACCGGTGATCGAGTTGTCCGAACGCCTGGTGAAGATGACGCCGGAAGGCCTGACGCGGTGTTTCTACGCCGATAACGGGTCGTCCTGCATCGAAGTGGCGCTGAAAATGAGTTTTCACTACTGGCTCAACCGCGGCCAGTCGAACAAGAAGCGCTTCGTCACGCTGACCAATAGCTACCACGGCGAAACCATGGCCGCGATGTCGGTCGGCGACGTGCCGCTGTTCACTGAAACCTATAAAGCGCTGCTGCTGGACACCATCAAGGTGCCAAGCCCGGACTGCTACCTGCGTCCCGAAGGCATGAGCTGGGAAGAACACTCGCGCAACATGTTCGCCGCGATGGAACAGACCCTCGCCGAAAACCACGAAACCGTCGCCGCGGTAATCGTCGAGCCGCTGATCCAGGGTGCTGGCGGGATGCGCATGTATCACCCGGTGTACCTGAAACTGCTGCGCGAAGCCTGTGACCGTTACGGCGTGCACCTGATCCACGATGAAATCGCCGTCGGCTTCGGCCGCACCGGGACGATGTTCGCCTGCGAACAGGCCGGCATCCGCCCGGACTTCCTGTGCCTGTCCAAAGCCCTGACCGGCGGTTACCTGCCACTGGCCGCGTGCGTCACCACGGATGAGGTCTACAGCGCTTTCTACGACGACTATCCGACCCTGCGCGCCTTCCTGCATTCCCACAGCTACACCGGCAATCCGCTGGCCTGTGCGGCGGCGTTGGCGACGCTGGATATCTTCGAAGAAGACAACGTCATCGAGAATAACAAGGCCCTCGCCCAGCGCATGGCCAGCTCGACCGCGCACCTGGCTGACCACCCGCATGTTTCGGAAGTGCGTCAGACCGGCATGGTGCTGGCCATCGAGATGGTTCAGGACAAGGCGAGCAAAACCGCTTATCCCTGGCAGGAACGCCGCGGGCTGAAAGTGTTCCAGCACGCACTGGAACGTGGCGCGCTGTTGCGGCCGTTGGGCAGCGTGGTGTATTTCCTGCCGCCGTACGTGATCACCCCCGAGCAGATCGACTTCCTTGCCACGGTTGCCAGCGAAGGGATCGATATCGCCACCAGCAACAAGGTCAGCGTGGCAGTGCCGAAGGACTTCCATCCGGGCTTCCGCGATCCGGGCTAACAGCCGCTGACTAACCCTGTGGCGAGGGGCTTGCCCCCGTTCGGCTGCGAAGCAGTCGTAAACCCGGCCAACTCGGTGTGCTTGAACTAACCGGGTTGCAGATTTGGGGCCGCTTCGCGACCCAACGGGGGCAAGCCCCCTCGCCACAAAGCGCCACTCGATCCAACTTACTACGCCGAACATCAGATTCAGTAGAGATCCAGAATGAGACTGTCCCGCTTCTTTATCGACGCCCCCTTGAGCCTCGGCGAACATGAATTGCCAGAGGCCCAGGCGCACTACATCAGCCGCGTGCTGCGCATGGCCGAGGGCGATGCGTTGCAAGTGTTCGACGGTTCAGGCCAGGAGTTTCGCGGCACGCTGGCGGAAGTCGGCAAGAAACGCGTGCGCGTGGCGTTAACGGAAAGCTTCGCCGGGCAAATCGAGTCGCCGTTGCAGATTCATCTGGGCCAGGGTTTGTCTCGCGGCGAACGGATGGACTGGGCGATTCAGAAAGCCACCGAGTTGGGCGTGACTGAAATCACCCCGATTTTCAGCGACCGCTGCGAAGTCCGCCTCAAGGACGAACGCGCCGACAAACGCCTGCAACACTGGCGTCAGGTCGCTATCAGTGCGTGCGAACAATGCGGTCGTTCGCGAGTGCCGGTGATCCACCCACCGCTGTTGCTGGCCGACTGGCTCAAACAATCCAAAGCCGAACTGAAGCTGGTGCTGCATCCGGTGGCCGAGCCGCTGGTCAGCCATGCGAAACCTTCGACACTGGCGTTCCTGATCGGCCCGGAAGGCGGGTTGTCGGACGTGGAAGTCGATCAGGCTCAAAGTGCCGGTTTCCATTCCGCCCGCCTCGGCCCGCGAGTGCTGCGCACCGAAACCGCGCCGGTGGTGGCATTGGCCGTGGCCCAGCAGTTGTGGGGTGACTTCTAGGGCGCCATCGCGAGCTCGCTCGCGATGGCCGCGCCTCGGTTTAAAGGACGTAAAACAGAATCGCCACGAAGTGCAGCAAACTGCCGGCGATGACAAACAGGTGCCAGATGCCGTGGGCGTGGCGCA
Source organism: Pseudomonas sp. CVAP#3 (assembly GCF_018986375.1). Taxonomy (NCBI): domain Bacteria; kingdom Pseudomonadati; phylum Pseudomonadota; class Gammaproteobacteria; order Pseudomonadales; family Pseudomonadaceae; genus Pseudomonas; species Pseudomonas sp. CVAP#3. Next base: position 118,879 of record NZ_JAHMSC010000013.1, on the reverse strand, counting down.
GTCGGCTGTCGAGGGCGAAGAAGATGATGCCGACGGTATAAAACACCCCGCCCGCCGCCAACCAGGCAAAACCGACAGTGCCCAACGCCGCCAGTAGCGGCTTGACCGCCACCAGCACGATCCAGCCCATCACCGCGTAGATCACGATCGACAGAATCCGCGCCTCGGAGCGCGGCTTGATCTCTTGCAGCATGCCGATCACCGCCAGCCCCCAGACAATCCCGAACAGCGTCCAGCCCCACGGCCCACGCAGGGTGACCAGACAAAACGGCGTGTAACTGCCAGCGATCAGCAGGTAGATCGACAGGTGATCGACCTTTTGCATGATCACCTTCGCCCGCCCGCGCACGCTGTGATAAACCGTCGAAACGCTGTACAGCACCAGCAAGGTAAACCCGTAAATCGCCACGCTGACAATCTTCCAGGGGCTGCCGTCCAGACTGGCAATCACCAACAACCAGACCGCCCCGACACACGCTGCTACCGCCCCGAACAAATGGCTCCAGGCGTTGAATTTTTCTCCGTGATACATGTGTCTCCAACCTCAAAAAATCACTGCAACATCGCACAAAATAGATCGTTCCCATGCTCTGCGTGGGAATGCATCCCGTGACGCTCTGCGTTACATCTGAAGCGGACGCAGAGCGTCCATGGCGGCATTCCCACGCAGAGCGCGGGAACGATCAGGAAGGAACCAACCCCGCCCCCACCAACAACTCTTCCAGCGCCAGCAGATCCGGGACTTTCGCCACGTGTTCAGCGACCTGTACCGCGGCGTGTTCCAGCGAGCACAGCGGCACGTCAACATAGCTCAACTGGCTGTCGAGCTTGTAGGAACGTGGAATCCCTTGCACCAGCAAGGCGATGAATTTGAGGTGCGGGCGCCCGCCGAGGGCGTTTAGGACGACGATACGCGCGCGGTCGCCGATCACGGTTTTGTTGCCGCAGGCCGATTCGAAACTCAACAGCGGGATTTGCCGCTCGCGCCAGGTCACCAGGCCCAGGTACCAGGGCGGTGAGTCGAGGTCAAAGGCACCCGGCTGATAGTCGATCAACTCGGCGACCGCGACATTGGGCAGGATCAGGTTGCGATCGGCCAGGGGCAGCAGCAGCCCGGTGAGGTTGCTGGTGCGGTGTTCAAGCATGGGTTTTGCTCCATAAAGCGATGCTTTCGAGCAATACCGATTCCTGATACGGCTTGCCGAGGTAGTCATTGACGCCGATAGCCATCGCCCGGTCGCGGTGTTTCTGGCCGGTGCGCGAGGTGATCATGATGATCGGCAGGTGCTGCAACCGTGGATCGTTGCGCACCTGCATGGCCACTTCAAAACCATCCATGCGCGGCATTTCAATGTCCAGCAGCATCAGGTCGGGCATGTGCTCTTCGAGCAACAGCATGGCGTCGACACCGTCCTTGGCGGTCAGCACGTTCATGCCGTGGCGTTCGAGCAGGCGGCTGGTGACCTTGCGCACGGTGACCGAGTCGTCGACCACCAGGACCAGCATCGAACGCTGCGGCTCGGTCTCCGTGGCCGTCTCCTGAATGACCCGCTGCGGTGGCACGTGCGCCTGCATGGCGCGGATATGCGTCAGCAGGTCGAGAATCAGCACCACCCGACCATCGCCAAGAATGGTCGCGCCGGACAACCCCTGCACCGCCGCGAACTGCGGGCCGAGGCTTTTCACCACGATTTCCCGGGTACCGGTCGTCGCATCGACCTGCACCGCGATGCGTCGCTCGTTGCACTGCACCAGCAACACCGGTAACGGCAGGCTCTGGCCCAACAGTTTCGGGCGGACGCTGGTCTTCAGCAGCTCGCCGAGGTAGCACAGTTCATAGCGTTGCCCGGCGTATTCGTATGACGGTGGATCGAGCTGGTAATAACCCTCCAGTTCAAAGGGCAGCACGCACACGATGCCCTCGATGGTGTTCAGCGGGATCGCGTATTGATCCTCGGCACACTGCACCATCAACGCGCGGTTGACCGACACGGTGAACGGCAGCCGAATGCGAAAGTGCACGCCCTGCCCAGGTACAGAGTCGATGACCATCGAGCCACCGAGTTGCCGCACTTCTTCGTGAACCACATCCATACCGACGCCACGCCCGGAGATCTGAGTGATTTTCTCGGCAGTGGAAAACCCTGGCTGCAGAATGAACTGCAACACGTCGCGATCGCTCATGTCGCTACCGGGGTCGAGCAACCCGCGCTTGATCGCCTTGCGCCGCACGGCATCCAGCGGCACGCCGGCACCGTCGTCGCGAATGTCGAAAATGATGTCGCCACCCTCACGGGACAGGTCCAGGGTGATTCGGCCTTGCTCGGATTTACCGGCCGCTCGGCGTACTTCGGCGGATTCCAGACCGTGGTCGACAGCATTGCGCAGCATGTGCTCAAGCGGCGCCGCCATGCGTTCCAGCACATTGCGGTCCATCTCGCCTTCGGCGTTCCCGACAATGAACTCGACGTCCTTGCCCAACTCGCTGGAGACCTGACGAACGATACGCTTCAAGCGCGGCAGCATCCGTTCGAACGGCACCATGCGCGTGCGCATCAAGCCTTCTTGCAGTTCGGTGTTGATCCGGCCTTGTTGTTGCAGCAGGTTCTCTGCGTCGTGGTTGCAGCGCTCGAGGGTTTCCTTGAGGTCGAGCAAGTCGGAGGCCGACTCGAACAACGCCCGCGACAACTGCTGCAACTGCGAGTGACGGTCCATTTCCAGCGGATCGAACTCTTCGTAGCCCAGACGTTCGGCTTCAACCTGCTGCCGGCTGAGGATCCGTCCCTGGGTTTCGGTGTCGAGCCGGCGCAACTGATCGCGCATGCGCTCGATGGTGGTTTCCATCTCGCTCAGGGCGACTTGCGCATCGTTGACTTGCTGCTCGATGCGACCGCGGAAGATCGAGGTTTCCCCGGCCAGGTTGACCAGATCGTCCAACAGCTCGGCCGACACCTTGACCATATCGGTGCCAGCATCCGGTTGCAGCGCTGCGGTCTCAGGCTTGGCCACCGGTGCGACTTCAACCACCGGAGCCGGCATCGGGGCCTTGTCAGCCGTTGGGTGAGTGAAGGCCTTGATCGCGTCGATCAGGCTGTCCGCCGGCAGCACCGGCTGGCCGGCGCGGGTTGCGTCGAGCATCTGCGCCAACCGGTCATGGCTGCGTTGCAACAGATCGAACAACGCCGGTATGGCGTGCAGCAAGCCGGTCGACAACCCTTCGTAAAGAAATTCCAGCTCATGGGCCAGGTCGCCAATCGGGGCGATTTCGACCATTCGCGCGCCGCCCTTGAGGGTGTGCAGGTCGCGCAGCAGGGTTTCCATTTCCTGACGGTTCTGCGGGTCCGCCTGCCAGCGCGACAGCGCCGCGCCCGAGCTGTCGATGATGTCGAAACCTTCCTCGAGGAAGATCTCCAGCAGTTCCGGATCGTGGCTCGCCGCATCATTCGCCGCCGCTTCGACCGCATCGGCCGTGCTGCCGGTGCTTTGCCGAAATTGCTGGATCGCCTCGATCAGCGTACTCGGATCGCTCAGTGGCTGATGGTTTTGCAACTGCTCGAGCAACACCGCTAGGCGGTCGTGGCTCTGTTGCAGTAACACCCCGAGGGCTGGTGAATGACTGAAGCGCCGGTCGACCAGGCCTTCATAAAGGCTTTCAAGTTCGTGGGCCAGATCGCCGACCGGCCCAACCTCGGCCATTCGCGCGCCGCCCTTGAGGGTGTGCAAGTCGCGCTGCAATGACGACAGCGGCGCAGCGCTCTCTGGATCATTGAGCCAACGCTGCAAGGCCTGTCCGGCGCTTTCGAGGATATCCACCGCTTCTTCGAGAAAGATCGAAACGATTTCAGCGTCAATCGTCAACGCCTGCGCCTGTGCCAACTCGCTGGTGGCGCTGCCCAGTTCGGTAATGCTCAGCGTGCGGCTGCCATCGCTGCGAATCAGCCCCATGGCCGACGGATCAAGGCCCTCATTGAGCAAATCACGCAAGGCCCGCACCCGCGCCGGTTGTGAACCGACTTCCTGGCCGGCAGCCAGTTCGTCGAGCATGTTGATCAGCGCTTCGTGAGCGCTTTGGGCTTCGTGGAAGAACCGCTCGTTGACCGCCAGGCTGCTTTCTTCCACCGCGCCATAGAGGTCGAGCAAGGCTTCGCACAGCTCATCCACCGGATGCAGATCGGCCAGGTGCGCGTTCTCGCCCAGGGTCGTCAATTCATCCAGCAGCGCGCTGAGTTCCTGCCGCTCGCCGGGGTGTTGCTGCCAGCGCTGCAACAGGGTTTCGGCATCCAGCAGGATATCCATGCCCTGGGCCAGGAATTTGTTGATCAGTTGCGGATCACGCTTGATCCGCAGCCCCGTGTTCGGCGCATTGAGGATCGCGTCCAGGCGCTCGGCAAGCAGCGCCTGAGTGCGCCCGATCAAGTCTTCGGCACCCCTGATCGGCGTCAGCGGATCACCGTTCAATTGCTTCAGCCCGCGCCGCAACAGTTCACCGGCTTCGAGCAGCAGTTCGACTTCGTCCAGGTCCAGCGCAATCTGGTGCGCCTTGTACTCGCGGGCCAGATGATCGAACGGCGCCGCCAGTTCGGCAATCGGCAACACACCTGCCATCGAAGCGCTGCCCTTGAGGGTGTGCAAGGCGCGTTGCAACTCATCACTGGCCTGCAACGGCACATGCTCGGCGGCCTGATCGAGAAAACGGTCGAGGCTCTGGAGGTGGGTTTCAGCTTCGTTGCGGAAGATCTCCAGCAACTGCGGATCAAGCATCTCGCCATCCTGCAACGCAGTGTCCGGCAGGGTTTCATCCCCCTTCGCCAGGGCATGGGCGCGAGCGGCCAGGCGGTCGACATCTTCACGCTGACGCTGGGTGTTGGCGGCGAACTCAGCGATCAGTTCAGGGAGCAGTTGCAGCACTTCATCCAGCAGTTGATAAACCGGCGGACCCGGTTCGACACTGTGCTCCAGCACCCGGTTGAGCAGATTCTCCAGCGCCCACGCCAACTCGCCCAACACCAGAGCGCGGACCATTCGCCCGCTGCCTTTCAAGGTGTGGAAGGCGCGACGCAACTCGCTCAGGACCGAGGTGCTTTCGGGGCTGGCGACCCAGCGCGGCTGGTATTCGCGCAGGATATCCAGGACTTCATCGGTCTCCTCGAGAAAGACTTCGCGCAGCTCGGCATCCACCGGCTCTTCATCGGCCGGCGGCGGCAACAGACTGCCCGGCGTGATCAGCGCGGGCGGATTGACGGCACGGGCCGGGCTGGCCAACACCTCGGCCAGCGACTGGGCGATCTGCGGGTTATCCAGCGCCGGCAGATCCGGCATCACAAACGCCAAGCCTGGGCTCAGCACGTCTTCGGGCAGCGGCACAGGCACCTCGCCGGGGAAATACCCCAGAGCGGCCAGGCTTTGCTCGGCGACATCGAGGATCTTTTCGCCAGGCGCCTCGGGGTCTTCGCTCAAACGCTCCAGGTAATACTCGATGCCGGTAATGGCGTCGGCCAGGCTGTCGAGTTGCGGCCAATCGGGACGCGTCTGGTCTGCCAGCAGATGCTCGCGAATGAAACCGTTGCAGGCTTCCAGCAGGCTCGCCGCACGACTCAACGGAATCATCGCCAACGCGCCGCGCACCTGGGTCAGCAGGGCCGGAAGCGGTTGCAAGACCTGACGATCCCAATCGCTGTCGATGTAGTCGACGATCATGTCCTTGGCCTGTTGCAGGCAGATTCGCGCTTCCTTGATGACGATCTGGTGGATCTGCGTCAGGTCGGTGGTCGGCAACCGGCTCTCTTCGCGGTTTTCCTCGACGGTGCCGACCATTCCGGCCAGGGTCGCCTCAACGTAAAGCAGGGCTCCGGCGACATCCATCAGGATCGCGTCGTTCGGCTCGCGTTGGCCTTGTGCAAGGCTCAGGACCACCGCCAGTTGATCGATGATCACCTTGCGCGGTTGACCGAAGCCGAGCACTGCCAGGGTGTCGGCGATTTGCCGCAGTGGCGCCAGCAGGCTGTCGAGGTCCGAGACATGCTGACGGTCGCTGCGCACGAACAGGTCGAGGCGCTCCTTGACCCGCACCAGTTCTTCGCACAGCGCGGCCAGCACCGAGCGCATCGCGTCGCGATCCGGGCCGGCCAGGCGAGCGCGTTCTTCATCGACCATTGCACTGTCGGGCAACGCGTCGTCCAGGGCATAACGCTCTTTCATGGCTTGCATCTGCGCAGTGGGATGTTGTGCCTTGGCAATGTAGAACAGCAGGCTTTTGAGCAATTCAGGCGGCGCTGGCTGATTGATTTCCGAGATGCCGTGTTCGAGCAGGCGCTTGAGTTCCTTGTCAGCGTCCTTGAACAGGCTGCGCAGCGCCGGACTGTTGGCGACACCGCCGCTGAGCATGCCTTCGACCAGCGCCGAAGCGATCTGCCACAAAGGCCCCAATGGCGCCCCGTCGCAGAGCATTTCGAGGCGTGCAAAGACCTTGGCCAGATAGCCGAGATTGGTGGTGTCATCCTCTTCGCGAAGCAACCCAACCAGTCCCATCTGCAGCATTTGCCGCAATTTGCGCAGCACATTCGGCAGCTCGGCCGGCTCAAGCATTGCCAGCGTGTCGTCATCCAATTCGGGAAGCGCTTGCCACTGCGGGCTGAACAGGCTGGTTTCCGACAACAGGCTTTCGCCGCGGGCGCTGCGCAGGTCGTTGATCAACGGCAAGAGCACCAACGGTAAGTCACGGCGGGCGCTGTGCACTCGGTCGAGGTAAATCGGCAGTTGGCCAAGGGCTTGTTGCAGCAGGCGAATGGCTTCATCGCGGTGGCTGACGCGGTTGTGCTGCAACGCCGCCGCGAGCTGCTCCATCTCTTCGGCGAGCAACGCCGCGCCGTAGAATTCAACCATCTGCAAACTGCCGTGAACCTGATGAATCCCCGCCAGGCACTCCGCGATCGCGTGCGCCGTCAGTGGTTCTTCGACCCGGTTGTCGAGGGCCATGCTTTCAAGGGCAATAAACGCCTGCTTCAACGTTTCGGCAATTTCGCCCTTGACCCATTCGAGGGCCACATAGTCGTGCCGATCACCCATAACCACTCCCATCAAAATGCTTTTCCAGCAGGCATCGTTCAAGCCTTGTCGGCGCTGCGCTCAGGCACCGCCGGCAAGGTGAAACCAGACACCGAACGCCGCAGCTGGCTGGCCATCTTCGCCAGGTTGCCGATGCTCTCGGCGGTGGCCGTGGAGCCCGACGAGGTCTGCGTGGTGATCTGCTGGATCACGTTCATCGTCAAGGATATCTGACCCGCCGAAGACGTCTGTTGCTGCGCCGCGTTGGAAATACTCTGGATCAACGCTGCAAGCGTTTTCGATACGCCTTCGATTTCTTCCAGGGCCACCCCCGCATCCTGCGCCAGTCGCGCGCCACGCACCACTTCGGTGGTGGTCTGCTCCATGGAAATCACCGCTTCATTGGTGTCAGTCTGGATCGCCCGCACCAGAGTTTCAATTTGTCGGGTGGCCGCCGACGAGCGCTCCGCCAGCCGCTGGACTTCATCGGCAACCACCGCAAAACCACGCCCGGCGTCACCGGCCATGGAGGCCTGAATGGCGGCGTTCAGCGCGAGAATATTGGTCTGGTCGGCAATGTCGTCGATCAGGCTGACGATGTCGCCGATTTCCTGGGACGACTCGCCCAGACGCTTGATCCGCTTGGCTGTGTCCTGAATCTGCTCACGGATATTGTCCATGCCGTGAATGGTGTTGTGCACCACCTCGTTGCCTTTGTTGGCGATCTCCACCGAGCGCTCGGCAACGGCGGACGACTCGGCGGCATTGGCCGAAACCTGATCGATGGATTGGGCCATTTCGTTGATCGCTGTCGAGGCTTCGGAAATCTGCTGCGCCTGATGCTCCGAGGCCTGGGCCAGGTGCATCGCGGTCGCCTGGGTTTCCTGCACCGCGGCAGCGACCTGGCCGGCGGTCAGGTTGATGGTCGCGACCAGATCGCGCAGCTGATCGACCGAGTAATTGATCGAGTCGGCGATGGTCCCGGTGAAGTCTTCGGTGACCGATGCCGTGACTGTCAGGTCGCCATCGGCGAGGTCTTCGATCTCGTCGAGCAAGCGCATGATCGCGTTCTGGTTACGTTCGTTCTTCTCGGCGGTTTCGCGCAACTGGCGATTGGTTTCACGGACCATCACCAGGCCGATCAGGATGATTGAAGTCAACGCCAGCAAACCCAGCACGTAACCACCGATGGTATCGGTCGAACGCCCACCCACCATGTTTTCGAAACCGTTGGCCAGGTGCGACGCCTCATCGAGCAAGGTCTGCGACAAGTTGAAGATATTGCCCGCCGACTCGCGGACCTTGAACAGTTCCGGCGAGGTTTCGAGGATCTCGTCGACCGAGCCCGAAACGAACTCGAACAGCTCGGCAATCTCGGTCAGACGGGCACGGGCGTCCTGGTCTTCGACCTGGCTGATTTTCATCAGCGGATTGCCTTGAAGCATGCCGTTGAGCACTTGACCAAAGCGCGCGGCATCACGGCCAAAGGCGTCGGCAGCCTGTTGGGCATTTTCGTCGCCGACGAGCACCGTGTTGACCGCGCCCAGGATCCGTTCGGCCAGCAACGACTGGCGCTGAGCCATGGCGACCTGAGTCGCCGGTGCGCCGCGCTGGAGCAGGATTTCGACGACTTTTTCGTACTCGACCTGCAACTGCGGCACGGTCTCGGCCAGGGTCGCGGCGACCTGATGCAGCGACAGCACAGTCTGTTCGCTGGAAAGAATCGCGTCGGTATTTTTCAGCAGGCGCTCCCAGTCCAGTTGCACCGCTCGCATTTCGGCGTGCACCGCGTGGGGTGCTGGTGGCAGACCGGTGGTCGGGTCACCTTTTTTCAGGTAGCCCCAACGCAGGGCGAAGTCGTTACGCGAATCACTCAGCAGCTTAAAGGCCGCCGCTTTGCCGGCCGCCGCTTCAGTGGCGTTCTTGGCGATGCGCTGGGACAGCACGCGCAGCTCGCCAGCGTGACCAATGTACTGCTTGTCGTAGGAGGCCTGGGTATTGAGGTAAGCGAAGTTGGCGAACAGCAACACGATGAACACGATCAGCGCCATGAACAGCACAATGATCTGCGCACGACTGCGCGACCCTTCCGTAGCCTTGCCTGTATTTGCTTTTATCATCGATCCTCGCCCGTTCTGCCCAATTCAACTCTCACCCCTGTAGGAGCAAGGCTACATCCATGAACCGAGGGGACTGCACCAGGGCAAACGGGCTGAAAACCTGCCAACGTTGCTCGCGTTCGAACTGTCCCTTTATGAAAAGGCCCGCCGCACCACCCTGAGCGTCCAGTGATGCCGGCTCGAAACTGGCCTGATTGAAGTGCTGCATGCCAAGCACCTCATCGACCATCAACCCGACGAACACCTCTTTATACTCAACGACCAATACGCGCCGCTGTTTGCGCAGCGCAGACAACTCAATCCCGAGGAAACCGCACAGATCCATGACCGGCAACAGTCGTCCGCGCAGGTTACCCACGCCCCTGACCCACGACTTGACCCCAGGCAGCTGAGTCAGACGCGGTTCGTGCAACACCTCGCTGACCTCGCCCATCGGCGCCACGTACCAGCGCTCGCCGAGGCGAAAGCCGATCCCGCTCCAGCCGTGGTTGCGGGTTTGCTGCGAAGGCAGGTCCGCCGCCAGCAGGCGGCAGCGCTGATCGATCTGCAGCAGCAGTTCGAAGGCAGTCAGCGACTCGGCCATCGGTCGGCCGTCAGCCTGCCAGCACGTTGTTCAGGGTCTTGATCAGGGTGTCTTCTTCCACCGGCTTGGTGAGGTAGTCCCTGGCGCCCTGGCGGGTGCCCCAGACCTTGTCGGTTTCCTGATCCTTGGTGGTGATGATGATCACCGGGATGTGCCCGGTTTCCGGGTCTTTGGTCAACTGGCGGGTGGCCTGGAAACCGTTGAGGCCGGGCATGACGATGTCCATCAGCACCGCGTCGGGTTTTTCCTGGCGGGCCAGTGCCACACCGTCTGCGCCGTTTTCGGCTTTCAACACTTCGTGACCGTGCTTTTCCAGCATGCCGGTCAGTTTGTACATTTCGGTCGGCGAATCATCGACGATCAGAATACGTGCCATGGTCTTCCCCATTCTTGTAGACGCCGGGCCCGCTGGCCGAGCGTCACTGTGCGTGTCTTACTGCGGCGAAACAACGGCAAAGCCCGGTACATGGGCCTGGATCGCGCTCAGCAGTTCTTCCTTGCTGAAAGGCTTGGTCAAAAACTGGTCGGAGCCGACGATGCGCCCCTTGGCCTTGTCGAACAACCCGTCCTTGGACGACAGCATAATCACTGGCGTGGACTTGAACGCGCTGTTGTTCTTGATCAACGCGCAGGTCTGATAGCCATCCAGACGCGGCATCATGATGTCGACAAAGATGATGCCGGGATGATTGTCGGCAATCTTGGCCAGGGCATCGAAACCATCGATGGCCGTGATGACCTCACAGCCTACGTTTTTCAACAACGTTTCGGCGGTACGGCGAATCGTCTTCGAATCGTCGATCACCATGACCTTCAAGGCGCTGGAATGCTGTTCCATATCTGCTCTACCGTCGCCTTTGCGAATCAAATTGTCGTTTGCGGCTTACCGAGGGCCCGAAACCCTTGATGCTCAAGGGCCAGAACGATATGGCAGCCTTTTTAGCACAGTCTCCAAATCCAATCTATCGAGCAACCTTCGAGGTGGTTTTTCCTTGACCGGGAACACACTGGGCGCCACTCTGACGCCACTTTTTCATGTCGCTTCGACCACCCAAATTTCGAGGAAAAACCCATGAGCGTTCGCGTCGGGATTGTCATGGACCCTATCGCCAGCATTTCCTATAAAAAGGATAGCTCGCTGGCCATGCTGTTGGCCGCCCAGGCGCGCGGCTGGACGCTGTTCTATATGGAACAGCGCGATCTTTACCAGGCCGAAGGTGAAGCCCGGGCGCGGATGCGTCCTTTGAAAGTTTTCGCCAACCCGGAAAAATGGTTTGAGCTGGGAGCCGAAACCGACGCGCTGCTGAGCGATCTGGACGTGATCCTGATGCGCAAGGATCCGCCATTCGACATGGAGTTCGTTTACTCCACCTACTTGCTGGAGCAAGCCGAGAGCGCGGGCGTACTGGTAGTCAACAAGCCGCAGAGTCTGCGCGACTGCAATGAAAAACTGTTCGCCACACTGTTCCCGCAGTGCACGCCGCCGACCGTGGTCAGCCGCCGTCCCGATGTACTGCGCGATTTCGCCGATCATCATGGCGATGTGATTCTCAAACCGCTGGACGGCATGGGTGGTGCGTCGATCTTCCGTCACACCAAGGGCCATCCGAACCTGTCGGTGATCCTCGAAACCCTGACCCAGCACGGCAAGCAGCAAATCATGGCGCAGGGTTACCTGCCGGCGATCAAGGACGGCGACAAGCGCATCCTGATGATCGATGGCGAACCGGTGGATTACTGCCTGGCGCGGATTCCCGCCGCTGGCGAAACCCGTGGCAACCTGGCCGCCGGTGGTCGTGGCGAAGCACGTCCGCTGACCGACAAGGACCGCTGGATCGCCGCACAGGTCGGCCCGACCCTGCGTGAAAAGGGCTTGCTGTTCGTCGGCCTCGACGTGATCGGCGAGCACCTGACCGAAATCAACGTCACCAGTCCGACCTGCATTCGCGAGATCGACAACGCTTTTGGCACGAACATCGGCGAAATGCTGATGGCTGCCATCGATCAGAAGCTTAAAGCGCGTTGATATAGAACACCCAAGTTACGACCAACATTGCGTTATCATGCGCGGCTTGTGAAAAACGCGATGTTGGTTTTCTTGTTATGACACTTCCGTCCGATCTGCCTCCCGAACTCGCCCACCGTGGCGTGCGCCCGGCCGATCGCCTCGGATTTACCCTGTTTCTTGCGGCGCTGATTCACCTGGCCTTGCTGTTGGGCGTCGGGTTCACCTTTGTCGAACCCAAGCAGATCAGCAGAACCCTGGAAATCACCCTCGCCACCTTCAAAAGCGAAAAGAAGCCTGCAAAAGCCGATTTCCTCGCCCAGGAAAACCAGCAAGGCAGCGGCACTCTGGATAAGAAGGCGATCCCCAAGACCACCGAGATCGCACCATTCCAGGACAACAAGGTGCAAAAGGTCTCGCCCCCGCCGTCGGTCAAGCCTCAGGTAGAGGAAGCCGCGCCGAAAGCCGCCGTGACCACCATCGCGCCCGCGCCAAAGAAAGCCGTGGCCAAGAAACAAGAGGTCAAGGCCGAGCCGACACCCAAGGCCGCGACACCGACGTTTGACAGCTCGCAGCTGTCCAGCGACATCGCCAGCCTGGAAGCGGAACTGGCCAACGAACAACAGCTGTATGCCAAGCGCCCGCGTATCCACCGCCTGAGCGCCGCCTCGACCATGCGCGACAAGGGCGCCTGGTATAAGGACGAATGGCGCAAGAAGGTCGAGCGTATCGGTAATTTGAACTACCCCGAAGAAGCCCGGCGCAAGCAGATCTACGGCAACTTGCGACTGATGGTCTCGATCAACCACGATGGTTCGCTGTATGAGGTGCTGGTGCTGGAATCCTCCGGCCAGCCGCTGCTGGATCAAGCCGCGCAGCGCATCGTCCGTCTGGCCGCACCGTTTGCGCCGTTTACCGGCGACCTATCGGATATCGACCGGCTGGAAATCATTCGCACATGGAAATTTGCACGCGGAGACAAGCTCTCCAGTAACTGACACTGGCGCTCATCTGTGGCGAGGGAGCTTGCTCCCGCTGGGCTGCGAAGCGGCCCCAAAAGCGGCAACCCCATTCAATCGGGCACAACGCGCCAGCCGGATTGCGACTGCTACGCCCGAGCGCGGACCGGCCCAGCGGGAGCAAGCTCCCTCGCCACAGGGGCCTGCGGTGAATCCAATCAGCATTTCCTGCGCATCCCCAGCTTGTCAGTTTGCCCCTCCAACGCCACACTAGCGCCTATGAAGAACGTCAGCCCGAGCTACCTCAAGCATCACTTCCTGATCGCCATGCCTCACATGGCCGACCCGAACTTTGCGCACACCTTGACCTACATCGTCGAGCACACGGCCAATGGTGCCATGGGGTTGATCATCAACCGCCCACAAGACCTGAGCCTGGCGGACATTCTCGAGCAATTGCGCCCTGACATCGAACCCTCGCCACTGTGCCAGCACGTGCCGATTTTCACTGGCGGCCCGGTACAGACCGATCGCGGTTTTGTCCTGCACCCCGTCGGCTCGACGTATCAGGCAACGGTCGAGCTGGATGGCCTGGCACTGTCCACCTCCCAAGACGTGCTGTTTGCCATCGCCGATGGCGTTGGCCCGAGCAAAAGCCTGATCGCCCTCGGCTACGCCGGTTGGGAACCCGGACAACTGGAAACCGAGCTGGCCGACAACGCCTGGCTGACCTGCCCGTTCGATGCCGACATCCTGTTCAACACCAGCAGTGAGCTGCGCCTGGAAGCGGCTGCCAAGCGCCTGGGCATCAACCTAAGCCTGCTAACCAGCCAGGCGGGACACGCCTGATGGCCCTGCGTCTGATTCTGGGCTTTGACTACGGCACCAAACAGATCGGCGTTGCGGTCGGACAGGTGATTACCGGCCAGGCCCGCGAGCTCTGCACCTTGAAGGCGCAAAACGGCATCCCGGACTGGAATCAGGTCGAAGCCCTGATCAAGGAATGGAAACCCGACGCTGTGGTGGTCGGCCTCCCGCTGAACATGGACGGCACGCCCAGTGACATGTGCTTGCGCGCCGAGAAGTTCGCCCGCCGCCTGAATGGCCGCTACAACCTGCCCTTCTATACCCACGATGAACGTCTGACCACCTTTGAGGCCAAAGGTGAACGGCGGGCACAGGGCGGGCAGAAAGGCAGTTACCGCGACAACCCGGTCGACGCCATCGCTGCCGCCCTGCTGCTGCAAGGCTGGCTCGACGAAAACACTGCACTGTTCGAATCCTGAAAGCCGAATCCTGAAGAGGCGCCACAGTGCCTCTCTTCGCTACAACCCGAGCCGCACTGTACACGCAGCGTGCTCGGGCCCATGAAGGAGCAACCATGAGCCTGCCCAATCCCGCCGAACTGATCAGCCAAATGGCGGTCCGTCTCAAGGCCCATCTTGAACACCGGGGCATCAGCGAACCGCGCTACGTCGGCATTCGCACCGGTGGTGTGTGGGTCGCCCAGGCCTTGCTCGAAGAGCTTGGCAGCGACGCGCCACTGGGCACCCTGGACGTTTCCTTCTACCGCGACGACTTCAGCCAGAGCGGTCTGCACCCGCAGGTGCGCCCTTCGGCACTGCCGTTCGAAATCGAAGGCCAGCACCTGGTGCTGATCGACGACGTGCTGATGAGCGGTCGGACCATCCGCGCCGCCATGAACGAACTCTTCGATTACGGCCGCCCGGCCAGCATCACCCTGGTGTGCTTGCTCGATCTGGATGCCGGCGAGCTGCCAATCCGCCCGAACGTGGTGGGTGCCACCCTGTCGCTGGCGGCCCACGAACGGGTCAAGTTGACCGGCCCCGACCCGCTGCAACTCGAACTGCAAGACCTCGCCCTTTAATTCGCCCTTTTAAAGAGTCCATTGCGATGACGCCTTCAGACACCAAGCGCCCGCTGCAGCTCAATGATCAGGGCCAGCTGCGCCACTTCCTCTCGCTCGACGGTCTGCGCCGCGAGCTGCTGACGGAAATCCTCGACACCGCCGACTCGTTCCTTGAAGTCGGCGCCCGGGCGGTCAAGAAAGTCCCGCTGCTGCGCGGCAAGACCGTGTGCAACGTGTTCTTCGAAAACTCCACCCGCACCCGTACCACCTTCGAACTGGCAGCCCAGCGGCTGTCAGCAGACGTAATCACCCTGAACGTGTCGACGTCGTCGGCGAGCAAGGGCGAAACCCTGCTCGACACCCTGCGCAACCTTGAAGCCATGGCCGCCGACATGTTCGTGGTGCGCCACGGTGACTCTGGCGCCGCGCACTTCATTGCCGAACATGTTTGCCCACAGGTGGCGATCATCAACGGTGGTGACGGCCGTCACGCCCACCCGACCCAGGGCATGCTCGACATGCTGACCATCCGTCGGCACAAAGGCAGCTTTGAAAACCTGTCGGTGGCCATCGTCGGCGACATCCTGCACTCGCGGGTTGCACGCTCGAACATGCTCGCGCTGAAAACCCTCGGCTGCCCGGACATCCGCGTGATCGCGCCGAAAACCCTACTGCCAATCGGTATCGAGCAGTACGGCGTGAAGGTCTACACCGACATGACCGAAGGCCTGAAGGACGTCGACGTGGTGATCATGCTGCGTCTGCAGCGTGAGCGCATGACCGGCGGCCTGCTGCCGAGCGAGGGCGAGTTCTATCGCCTGTTCGGCCTGACCACTGCGCGCTTGGCCGGTGCCAAACCGGATGCCATCGTCATGCACCCGGGTCCGATCAACCGGGGCGTGGAGATCGAATCGGCGGTGGCCGACGGTCCGCACTCGGTGATCCTCAATCAGGTGACCTACGGGATTGCCATTCGTATGGCCGTGTTGTCCATGGCCATGAGCGGGCAGACTGCCCAGCGCCAATTCGAGCAGGAGAAGGCCCAGTGAAGCTCAGCATTCTCGGCGCCCGCGTCATCGATCCAAGCAGCGGCCTGGATCAAGTCACCGATATTCACATTGAAGCCTGCAAGATCGTCGCCATTGGCGCCGCTCCAGCCGGTTTCGTCGCTGTCGAGACCCTTGAGGCCAAAGGCCTGGTGGTCGCTCCCGGCCTCGTCGACCTGAACGTCGCCCTGCGCGAACCGGGTTACAGCCGCAAAGGCACGATTGCCAGTGAAACCCGCGCCGCTGCGGCGGGCGGCGTCACCAGCCTGTGCTGCCCGCCACGGACCAAACCGGTGCTGGACACCTCCGCCGTGGCTGAGCTGATCCTCGACCGTGCCCGCGAGGCTGGGAATGCCAAGGTCTTTCCGATTGGCGCCCTGAGCAAAGGGCTGGACGGCGAACAGCTGGCGGAACTGATTGCCCTGCGCGATGCCGGCTGCATTGCATTCGGCAATGGCCTCGATAATTTCCGCAACACCCGGACCCTGTGCCGGGCGCTGGAATACGCGGCGACGTTCGACCTGACGGTGATCTTCCATTCGCAGGATCACGACCTGGCCGAAGGTGGCCTGGCTCACGAAGGCCCGACCGCGAGTTTCCTCGGCTTGCCGGGGATTCCCGAAACCGCTGAAACCGTGGCCCTGGCCCGTGATCTGCTGCTGGTCGAACAAACCGGCGTACGTGCGCACTTCAGTCAGCTCACCAGCGCCCGTGGTGTGGCATTGATTGCTCAGGCTCAGGCCCGCGGCATGAAAGTGACAGCCGATGTGGCGTTGTATCAACTGATCCTCACCGACGAAGCGCTGATCGACTTCAACAGCCTGTACCACGTCCAGCCACCGCTGCGCACCCGCGCTGACCGCGATGGCCTGCGCGCCGCCGTGAAGTCGGGGGTAGTTCAAGCCATCTCCAGCCATCACCAGCCGCACGAGCGCGACGCCAAGCTGGCACCGTTCGGCGCGACCGAGCCGGGCATCAGCAGCGTTGAACTGCTACTGCCGCTGGCCCTGACGCTGGTAGAAGACGGTTTGCTCGACCTGCCGACGCTGCTGGCACGCTTGAGTGCCGGTCCGGCCGATGCCCTGCGCCTGCCGGTAGGCAAGCTGGCGGTGGGCGCTCCGGCGGATCTGGTGGTGTTCGACCCAACCGCCTCCACCGTGGCCGGTGAGCACTGGCTGTCGAAGGGCGAAAACTGCCCGTTCCTCGGCCATACCCTGCCGGGTGTGGTGCGCTACACCCTGGTGGACGGACGGATCACCCACCGGGCTTGAGACGCGTCACCTGTGACAAGGGGGCTTGCCCCCGTCGGCCGGTCCGCGCTCGGGCGCAGCAGTCGCAAAACCAGCTAATGGGTTCTATCTGAAAGAACTCGGCTGCTGATTTGGGGCTGCTTCGCAGCCCAACGGGGGCAAGCCCCCTCGCCACATATTCAGCGGCTTTGCGCGTTACGAATCGAGATCTGGTCATTCAATGTCCAGAAGTCATACAGCACCCCCAGAAAGAACAACCCGCCGGTCACCAGGTACAGCAGGCCCGTCAGCCACTTGCCTTGGTACATGCGGTGCAGACCGAACACGCCCAGGAAGGTCAGCAGGATCCAGGCAACGTTGTACTCGATAGGGCCGGCGGTAAAACGCAGGTCCGCTTCACGGTCCATCGCCGGGATCAGGAACAGGTCGATCAGCCAGCCAATGCCCAGCAACCCGAAGGTGAAAAACCAGATCGTACCGGTGACCGGCTTGCCGTAATAGAAACGGTGAGAGCCGGTAAAACCGAAAATCCACAGCAGGTAACCGATCACCTTGCTGTGGGTGTCCTGGCGTGAAACATCCTGACGATAGGTGTCCATGGGTTCCCTCATTTGCCTCGATAGATAAATATTCTTGAATTCTTTGTGACTTTTTTACAGGCGACCGACGTGTGGCAAATGCTACCTTGTCTCCCGTCAAAGCCTTGTAACACCTGACTTCTGTCCGACAATTGAGTCCGTTTGCCGCTTCTTTGCTGCAGTTGACCCCCGGGTTGAATCGACCAACGGCCTCGGAAAGGACAAAAAAGCTGTTATAAAGTTGCGCGCTTCCCCATATAGAGCCTTGCCTAATGCGTCCATTTTTCAAGACATGGCTAACCATTTGCCTATTAATGCCACTGGCCGCCCACGCCACCAATCGTGAGCAACGTCTTCCGAACGTTAATGGTTACACCCCAAAATCTCATGTTTCTGCCGTCACCAGCAAAAACAAACACGCTGTAAAAGGTCTGACTCACCTGAGCAAGGCCGATAGCAAACCGGTCCCGCCAATGGGAGCCAAACAAAGCAGCAATGTACTGAGCCGTGCAGTAAACGTGCTCGGCACTCCTTATCGTTGGGGCGGCAGTAGCCCAAGTAAAGGCTTCGATTGCAGCGGGCTGGTGAAATACGCCTTCAATGGCGTGGGTGCGGCTGATCTGCCACGCACTTCCAACGCCATGGCCGCCGGTCACGGACAGAAAGTCGATCGCAAGGACTTGAAGCCCGGCGATCTGATTTTCTTCAATATCAAGAGCCGAAAGGTCAACCACGTCGCCATTTACCTGGGCAACGACCGCTTCATCCACGCACCGCGTCGTGGCAAGTCGGTGACCATCGACACCCTGAAGAAACCGTACTGGGAAAGCCATTACGTGGTTGCCAAGCGGGTTGAAACGAAAGAATCGAAAGCCCTGCGCATCGCTCAGCGCTGATCCGAAACAAGATCATTGTGGTGAGGGGGCTTGCCCCCGTTGGGCTGCGAAGCAGCCCTAAAGTCATCAAATGTATATTTTCAGGCGTACCGCATTCGCAGGGTTGCGACTGCTGCGCAGTCGAGCGGGGGCAAGCCCCCTCGCCACAGGTTTGCATTCAACCCTCTCAGAAATTATCCGGTGACCGCGCCCTCTCTCGCGCATGCTCGCGACTGATCAGGCCTTTGTTCACCAGATCCTTCAAGCTCATATCCAGCGTCTGCATCCCCAGCGAAGCCCCGGTCTGAATCGACGAGTACATCTGCGCAATCTTGTCTTCGCGGATCAGGTTTCGAATCGCCGAGGTGCCAAGCATGATTTCGTGGGCCGCCACCCGGCCACCACCGATTTTCTTGATCAGCGTTTGGGAAATCACCGCCTGCAACGACTCCGAGAGCATCGAACGCACCATCGACTTCTCATCGCCTGGAAACACGTCCACCACCCGGTCAATGGTTTTCGCCGCCGAGTTGGTGTGCAAGGTGCCGAAGACCAGATGCCCGGTCTCGGCCGCCGTCAGCGCCAGGCGGATAGTCTCCAGGTCACGCATCTCCCCTACCAGAATCACGTCCGGGTCCTCGCGCAATGCCGAACGCAACGCAGTAGCGAAACTGCGCGTATCGCGGTGCACTTCACGCTGATTGATCAGGCATTTGCGTGATTCATGGAGGAATTCGATGGGGTCTTCGATGGTGAGGATATGGTGATGCCGGTGGTTGTTCAGGTAATCGATCATCGCTGCCTGGGTGGTCGATTTACCGGAGCCTGTGGGCCCGGTGACCAGTACCAGTCCGCGAGAGACCTCGGCAATACGGCGAAACACATCCCCCAACCCCAGATCTTCCATGCTCTGGATTTTCGAGGGGATGGTCCGGAACACCGCGCCCGGGCCGCGATACTGATTGAACGCATTGACCCGAAAGCGCGCCACACCTGGCGCCTCGAAGGAAAAGTCGGTCTCCAGCGCCTGCTCGAACTCCACCCGCTGCTTGTCGTTCATGATCGCGTAGATCAGCTCGCGCACCTGCTTGTCATCCAGCGCCGGCAGGTTGATCCGCCGCACATCGCCATCGACCCGGATCATCGGCGGCAGCCCCGCAGACAGGTGCAAGTCGGAAGCCCCTTGTTTGGCGCTGAACGCCAGCAGTTCAGTGATATCCATAGCACTCCCCAATTCCAGTAGAATGCCGCGAACCTCAGACTGCCGGCGTCCCTTGAATGTTCACGATAGCAGACAACATAGCGCAGGTAGCTGCGCGAATCCGCGCAGCGGAACAGACCGCGCAACGTGCCGAACACAGCGTCCGGCTGCTGGCGGTGAGCAAGACCAAACCCAGCGAGGCAGTGCGTGAAGCCTACGCCGCCGGCGTGCACGACTTTGGTGAAAACTATCTGCAGGAGGCCTTGGGCAAACAGCTCGAGTTGGCCGACCTGCCCTTGTGTTGGCACTTCATCGGCCCCATTCAATCGAACAAGACGCGTGCTATCGCCGAGAACTTCGCTTGGGTGCATTCCGTGGATCGCTTGAAAATCGCACAGCGCCTGTCCGAACAACGCCCGGCCGAGCTGCCGCCCCTGAACATCTGCATTCAGGTCAATGTCAGCGGTGAAACCAGCAAATCCGGTTGCACCCCGGCCGATCTGCCGGCACTGGCCAGCGCCATCAGTGCCTTGCCAAGGCTGAAACTGCGTGGGCTGATGGCAATTCCCGAGCCGACTGAAGATCGCGCCGCTCAGGACGCAGCCTTTGCGACCGTACAAAAGCTACAAGCCAGCCTGAATCTGCCACTCGACACACTTTCCATGGGCATGAGCCACGACCTGGAGTCGGCCATCGCCATGGGCGCCACCTGGGTTCGTATTGGTACGGCCCTGTTTGGTGCCCGCGACTACGGTCAGCCGTAACGTGGCTGACTTACCTCTCTATAAGGACCTGACATGAGCAAGACTCGCATTGCCTTTATCGGTGCCGGAAACATGGCCGCCAGCCTGATCGGCGGCCTGCGTGCCAAAGGTCTGGACGCTGCACAGATCCGCGCCAGCGACCCGGGCGCTGAAACCCGCGCACGGGTATCGGCGGAACACGGCATCGAAACGTTCGCCGACAACGCCGACGCCATTCAAGGCGCAGACGTGATCGTACTGGCGGTCAAACCCCAGGCGATGAAAGCTGTGTGTGAAGCACTGCGTCCAAGCCTGGCGCCGAATCAACTGGTAGTGTCGATTGCCGCCGGGATCACCTGCGCCAGCATGAACAACTGGCTTGGCGCTCAGCCGATCGTGCGCTGCATGCCCAACACCCCGGCGCTGCTGCGTCAGGGCGTCAGCGGTTTGTATGCCACGACCCAAGTGACAGCCGAACAGCGTCAGCAAGCCCAGGAGCTGCTGTCTGCCGTCGGCATCGCCCTGTGGCTGAACGAAGAGCAGCAACTGGACGCGGTCACCGCCGTTTCCGGTTCGGGCCCTGCGTACTTCTTCCTGCTGATCGAAGCCATGACCGCTGCGGGCGAGAAACTTGGCCTGCCACGGGACATCGCCGCCCAGCTGACCCTGCAAACCGCACTGGGCGCCGCGCACATGGCCGTTGCCAGTGACGTCGACGCTGCGGAGCTACGCCGTCGCGTAACTTCGCCAGCCGGCACCACCGAAGCCGCGATCAAGACCTTCCAGGCCGGTGGCTTTGAAGCCCTGGTCGAAAAAGCACTCGGCGCCGCAGCCCACCGTTCAGCCGAGATGGCCGAGCAACTGGGTCGCTAATCAGCTCTTACAAAGGAATCAATAATGCTCGGACTCAATGACGCTGCCATTTTCATCATTAAAACCTTGGGCAGCCTGTACCTGCTGATCGTGCTGCTGCGTTTTATCCTGCAGTTGGTTCGGGCGAACTTTTACAACCCGCTCTGCCAGTTCATCGTGAAAGCCACTCAACCGCTGCTCAAGCCTCTGCGCCGGGTAATCCCGAGCATGTTCGGGCTGGACATGTCGTCTCTTGTACTGGCGCTGATCGTGCAGATGCTGCTGATAGCCGTCATCCTGGCGCTCAAAGGCTTCCTGGTCGACTCGCTGCTATTGGTGCCTTGGGCACTGATCGCCATCTTCTCGCTGTTTTTGAATATTCTGTTCTACGCGATGATCATCAGCGTGATTCTGTCCTGGGTCGCCCCGGGGAGCCACAATCCGGGCGCAGAGCTGGTCGCTCAGATTACTGAACCGGTACTCGCCCCATTCCGCCGTATCGTGCCGAACCTGGGTGGCCTCGATATCTCGCCGATCTTTGCGTTTATCGTGATCCAGTTGCTGCAAAGCTGGCTGATCCCACGCCTTGCGTACTTCGCCCTCATGCCGCAGGGACTGCTCGGGCTCATCTGATGAGCTACTTTCGCTGGGACGGTGATGATCTGATCCTCGACTGTCACCTGCAACCGGCGGCCCGCAGCGATGATTTCTGCGGGCTGCATGGCGATCGGCTGAAGATCCGCCTGACCGCCCCGCCGGTCGAAGGCAAGGCCAATGCCTACCTGATGGCGTTTCTGGCCAAGGCGTTTGGTGTGTCCAGGAGCCAGGTAAGCCTGATCAGCGGCGAGCTGAACCGGCAGAAGCGGGTTCGGGTGAGCGCGCCAAAGAAGCTGCCGGAGTTGCCGGGGTTGGTGCCGCGCCCGCTTTGAATGTGTGTCGCTACATAGAACCACCCCTCACCCCAGCCCTCTCCCCACAGGGGAGAGGGGAAAGGGAGCCGATCCCCATGCTTTTCAAAACCTGAGTTCGACTTTGGCATTTCAGGTCTCTGTACCTCGACCAGGCAACTCGGTCAGTCCCCTCGCCCCTTGGGGCGGTCCGACGTTTCGGGAGGGTTAGGGTGAGGGGGCGATCCAAAGCCGAACACCCATTTCCCAATCACCCCGCCCTTCGCTTGCCGCTAGCCACAGCGGTCTTTAGACTTACGCCTCATTTCAACGAGAGCAGGGTTGATGCCAACTGCCTTTCCCGCCGATTCTGTTGGTCTGGTGACGCCGCAAGTGGCGCACTTCAGCGAGCCCCTGGCCCTTGCCTGCGGCCGCTCCTTGCCCGCCTATGACCTGATCTATGAAACCTACGGCACGCTGAACGCCACGGCGAGCAACGCCGTGCTGATTTGTCATGCCTTGTCCGGTCACCATCACGCTGCCGGTTATCACAGTACCGAAGACCGGAAACCCGGTTGGTGGGACAGCTGCATCGGCCCGGGCAAACCGATCGACACCAACAAGTTCTTCGTGGTCAGCCTGAACAACCTCGGCGGCTGCAACGGCTCAACCGGCCCGAGCAGCATCAACCCGGACACCGGCAAACCGTTTGGTGCCGACTTCCCGGTGCTGACCGTGGAAGACTGGGTTCACAGTCAGGCGCGTCTGGCGGACCGGATCGGCATCAACCAGTGGGCAGCCGTGATCGGCGGCAGTCTGGGCGGCATGCAGGCGATGCAGTGGAGCATCACTTACCCTGATCGCATCCGTCACTGCCTGGCCATTGCCTCGGCACCGAAACTCTCGGCGCAGAACATCGCCTTCAACGAAGTGGCGCGCCAGGCGATCCTCACCGACCCGGATTTCCATGGCGGCTCGTTCCAGGAAGCGGGCGTGATCCCCAAGCGCGGGCTGATGCTCGCGCGGATGGTCGGGCACATCACCTACCTGTCGGACGATTCCATGGGCGAAAAATTCGGCCGTGGCCTGAAGAGCGAAAAGCTCAACTACGACTTCCACAGCGTCGAGTTCCAGGTCGAAAGCTACCTGCGTTATCAGGGCGAGGAGTTCTCCGGGCGTTTTGATGCCAACACCTACCTGCTGATGACCAAAGCGCTGGACTACTTCGATCCGGCAGCGAACTTCGACGATAACCTGGCGAAAACCTTCGCCAGCGCCAAAGCCAAGTTCTGTGTGATGTCCTTCACCACCGACTGGCGCTTCTCCCCGGCCCGCTCGCGGGAACTGGTTGACGCGCTGATGGCGGCCAAGAAAGACGTTTGCTACCTGGAGATCGATGCTCCGCAAGGCCACGACGCCTTCCTGATTCCGATCCCGCGCTACTTGCAGGCGTTTCGCAATTACATGAACCGAATTTCGCTTTGAGGAAGACATGAGAGCCGATCTGGAAATCATCCAGGAATGGATCCCCGCCGGCAGCCGCGTGCTCGACCTCGGTTGCGGTGATGGCGAGCTGCTGACCTGGCTACGCGATAACAAGCAAGTCACCGGCTACGGGCTGGAAAACGACGCGGACAACATCGCCGAATGCGTGGCCAAGGGCATCAACGTCATCGAGCAGGACCTGGACAAGGGCCTGGGCAACTTTGCCAGCAACAGTTTCGACATCGTGGTGATGACCCAGGCCCTGCAAGCCGTGCACTACCCGGACAAGATCCTCGACGAAATGCTGCGGGTCGGTCGTCAGTGCATCATCACCTTCCCCAACTTCGGTCACTGGCGCTGCCGCTGGTACCTGGCGAGCAAGGGCCGAATGCCGGTTTCGGAGTTTTTGCCGTACACCTGGTACAACACGCCGAACATCCACTTCTGCACGTTTGAAGACTTTGAAGCGCTGTGTCGCGAACGTGAAGCCAAGGTCATCGATCGACTTGCCGTCGATCAACAACACCGACACGGGTGGGCCAGTAAGCTATGGCCTAATCTATTAGGTGAGATTGGCATCTACCGCGTCAGCAGTCCTGGCCTGCAGGATCACCAGGTAGCGGTTTAACGAGGTTTTTCGAGGAGAGCGATCATGGGTCGTCTAGCCCTGTTTCTGTTAACAGCCTGCCTGAGCGTCAGCGCCATGGCCGCCGAACCGATCAAAGGCGAACGTCAGGAAACCTTCGGTGACGTGACGGTGCACTACAACACCTTCAATTCCACCTACCTGACGCCGGATATCGCCAAAAACGCCGAACTGGTCCGCAGCAAGAATCAGGGTGTGATCAATGTGTCGGTGATCAAGGCCAACAAACCGGTGATCGCCCAGGTCAGTGGCACGGTGAAAGACCTGACCAGCAAAAGCATCCCGCTGAAGTTCAAACAGATCACCGAAACCGGGGCCGTTTACTACATCGCCCAGTTTCCGGTGGATCAGCAGGAAGTCCGGACTTTCGAAATCAACGTGCAAACCGGCGACAAAATCAACACCATCAATTTCAACCAAGAGCTCTTCCCCGGCGAATGATCAATTTCACGCAACTCGTATTGGCCAGCCATAACGCCGGCAAACTCAAAGAACTCCAGGCCATGCTCGGCGACTCGGTGCGCCTGCGCTCGATTGGCGAGTTCAGCAGCGTCGAGCCTGAAGAAACCGGCCTGTCGTTCGTCGAAAACGCCATCCTCAAGGCCCGCAATGCCTCGCGCATTTCCGGTTTGCCGGCACTGGCCGATGATTCGGGGCTGGCGGTGGACTTCCTCGGCGGTGCGCCGGGTATCTACTCGGCGCGTTACGCCGATGGCCAGGGCGATGCGGCGAACAACGCCAAACTACTCGACGTGCTGAAAGACGTCCCCGAAGCCGAACGCGGCGCACAGTTTGTGTGCGTGCTGGCACTGGTGCGCCACGCCGACGATCCGCTGCCGATTCTCTGCGAAGGCCTGTGGCACGGGCGCATCCTGACCGAAGCCAGCGGTGAACACGGTTTTGGCTACGATCCGCTGTTCTGGGTGCCGGAGCGCGATTGCTCCAGTGCAGAATTGAGCCCGGCCGAGAAAAACCAGCTCAGCCACCGCGCCCGTGCAATGGAATTGCTGCGCCAACGCCTGAGCCTGAAATGACCCACGACTCGTCCGCGTCGCCGCTGATTTACGGCGGCGCGCAATCGCCTCGGGCGGCCCTGCCAGTGCTGCCGCCCCTGGCGCTGTACATCCACATTCCGTGGTGCGTACGCAAATGCCCTTATTGCGACTTCAACTCCCACACCGCAAGCCCCGTGCTGCCGGAAGAAGAGTATGTGGATGCCCTGCTGGCTGACCTCGATCAAGACTTGCATGCGGTTTACGGCCGTGAACTGAGTTCGATCTTCTTCGGCGGCGGCACACCGAGCCTGTTCAGCGCGCAAGCGTTGGGCCGTTTGCTCAAAGGTGTGGAGCAGCGAATCCCGTTTGCCGGCGATATCGAAATCACCCTGGAAGCCAACCCCGGGACCTTCGAACAGGAAAAATTCGTCGCTTACCGCGCCTTGGGCATCAATCGCCTGTCGATCGGCATCCAAAGCTTCCAGCAAGAGAAACTCAAGGCCCTGGGCCGGATCCACAACGGCGATGAAGCAATTCGCGCGGCTGGCATGGCCCGTCAGGCCGGGTTCGACAACTTCAACCTGGACCTGATGCACGGTTTGCCCGATCAGTCCCTGGACGATGCGCTGGACGACCTGCGTCAGGCCATCGCGCTGAAACCGACTCATCTGTCCTGGTATCAGCTGACGCTGGAGCCGAACACGGTGTTCTGGAATCAGCCGCCAACCCTGCCGGAAGATGACACCCTGTGGGACATTCAAGAGGCCGGTCAGGCGCTGTTGGCCGAACATGGTTACGCCCAATACGAAGTGTCGGCCTATGCTCAGCCTGGTCGCCCGGCGCGGCATAACCTCAATTACTGGAGTTTCGGCGACTTCATCGGCATCGGCGCCGGGGCTCACGGCAAGCTCAGCCATCCGGACGGACGCATTGTCCGCACCTGGAAGACTCGCCTGCCGAAGGACTACCTCAACCCGGCAAAAAGCTTTCAGGCGGGTGAGAAGGCCCTGACCAACGAAGAGCTGCCGTTCGAATTCCTGATGAATGCCCTGCGCTTGACCGAAGGTGTTGAGGCGCGCCTGTATCCAGAGCGCACCGGCCTGACACTGGAAAGCCTTGCCGAAGGCCGCCGCGAGGCCGAACAAAGTGGCTTGTTGCAGGTCGAACCGTCACGTCTGGCGGCGACGATGCGCGGACAACTATTTCTCAATGACTTGCTGCAGAATTTTCTGACTTAAGGAAATCGAATGGATTTGGTACTCGATCTGCTTGCCACCGTGTCCCGCTGGAGCCGTAGCAACCTGTCGGAAATCGCCCTGGCGCTGGTGGGCTGCCTGCTGGTGCTGTTTGGCGCCGATATCAAAGGCTGGATCGATCAACGCCTGGGCAGCATCGCCGGTGCCTTGCGCGTCCCGCTAATGGCCCTGGTGTGCATGATCGGCAGCGGCGCCGCACTGATCTACGCCACGCCGTGGATCGTTCGCGGCCTGAGCCAGTTCAACAACTACAGCCTCGCGCCGGTGTTGTTGGTGGTGCTGGTGTTGATCGGCGTCGTCGCGGACCGCCGCTGACTTTCGGATACACCACTAAACAACGGTGGGAGCTCGCTCCCACATTGGATTGTGATCGATGCTCTTTTTGCCGGTAGTCAGGGAAGATCATGAGTAAGAAGCTGCTGGACGATACAAGCAAATTTCTCAGCTACGTGTTGCGGCACGAGCCGCAGGCCATTGGCCTGGTACTGGATACCGACGGTTGGGCGGTTATCGACGCGCTGATAAGCGGCGCAGCACGCGATGGTAGAACCCTGGATCGGCAATTGATCCAGCAGGTTGTCGACAGCAGCGACAAGAAACGCTTTTCGATCTCCGCAGACGGCCAACGCATCCGCGCCGTACAGGGTCATTCGACAAAAACCGTCGACCTGCAATTTGAAGAAAAGCGCCCTCCCGCGACGCTGTACCACGGCACCGCGACCCGGTTCATGGCGTCAATCAACGAACAGGGGCTGATTCCAGGCTCACGGCGTCACGTGCACCTGTCCCAGGAGGTAGAAACCGCCAGCGCTGTGGGCCAGCGCTATGGGACAGTGGTGATTCTGAAGGTCGCTGCCCAACAGATGCAGGATCAAGGCTTCAAGTTCTACCAAGCCGAGAATGGAGTCTGGCTGACAGAGCTTGTGCCTGTGAAATTCATCTCCCACCTATAGCCACGACCGCCGCCAACTCATCTGCCATCTATTTATTGTCGGACGCCTTGCCTGCATTTCGAATCATCGTGTTGAGCCCGTTGTAGTCATTGCAGCCCAGCGCTTCAGCATCATCCAGATAGGCAATATTTTGACTGTAGGCTACAAGTCTCTTTCCGCGACCGCTCAGAGAACATCGGATTGTCCTGCAGGTTAGCCAGAAAGTACGTTGCAACTGTGTGTCCGCCATCAGACGCCCGTTTCAGACTGTCTACGAGCGCTTCAATATCACCCTCTGCATTTCTTGAACACCACACAAAACAACTGTGGGAGCGAGCTTGCTCGCGATGGCGGTCTGACAGTCAACTTAGATGTTGAATGTTATGGCCTCATCGCGAGCAAGCTCGCTCCCACATTTTGTATTGCTTTAGGCTTACGACTGTTTCTCGAACTTCAAATCCCACACGCCATGCCCAAGACGTTCGCCGCGGCGTTCGAACTTGGTGATCGGGCGCTCGGCTGGGCGTGGCACGCACTTGCCGTCTTCGGCGAGGTTGCGGTAGCCCGGCGCGACGTTCATCACTTCCAGCATGTATTCGGCGTAAGGTTCCCAGTCGGTGGCCATGTGCAGCACACCGCCGACCTTCAACTTGCTGCGTACCAGCTCCGCGAACGACGCCTGAACGATGCGACGCTTGTGGTGACGGCTCTTGTGCCATGGGTCCGGGAAAAACAGCATCAGGCGATCGAGGCTGTTATCGGCCACACAACGGTTGAGCACTTCGATCGCATCGCAATCGTAGACCCGCAGGTTGGTCAGGCCTTGAGTCAACACGCCATTGAGCAACGCGCCAACACCTGGTCGGTGCACTTCAACGCCAATGAAGTCCTGATCAGGCGAAGCCGCGGCCATTTCCAGCAGCGAATGGCCCATGCCGAAACCGATTTCCAGCGAGCGTGGTGCCGAGCGACCGAACACCTGGTCAAAATCCACCGGTGCGTCGGCCAACGGCAGGACGAACAGTGGCGTGCCCTGGTCCAGGCCGCGCTGCTGGCCTTCGGTCATGCGCCCGGCGCGCATCACGAAACTCTTGATGCGGCGGTGTTGGCGCTCTTCGCCTGCTTCCGTCTGGATAGGCGTGTCGTTCGATTCTGTCATCAATGGCTCTTACTTGATCAGACCATCCAGCGGCGAGGAAGCGCTGGCATAGAGTTTTTTTGGCATGCGCCCGGCGAGGTACGCCAGACGACCTGCAACAATGGCGTGTTTCATCGCTTCAGCCATCATGATTGGCTGTTGGGCGTGGGCGATGGCCGAGTTCATCAGCACCGCTTCGCAACCCAGTTCCATGGCAATGGTCGCGTCGGATGCAGTACCGACACCAGCATCCACCAGCACCGGGATCTTGGCTTCTTCGAGGATGATCTGCAGGTTGTAAGGGTTGCAGATCCCCAGACCCGTGCCGATCAGACCGGCCAGTGGCATGACGGCGATGCAGCCGATTTCCGCCAGTTGACGGGCAATGATCGGGTCATCGCTGGTGTAGACCATCACATCGAAACCTTCCTTGACCAGCACTTCGGCGGCCTTGAGGGTTTCGATCACGTTAGGGAACAAGGTTTTCTGGTCCGCCAACACTTCCAGCTTCACCAGGTTGTGGCCGCCGAGCAGCTCACGGGCCAGGCGGCAGGTGCGCACAGCCTCGGTAGCGTCGAAGCACCCGGCGGTGTTCGGCAGGAAGGTGTAGCGATCCGGCGACAGGACTTCGAGCAGGTTCGGTTCGCCCGGATTCTGGCCGAGGTTGGTGCGGCGCACGGCGAAAGTGACGATCTCGGCACCCGAGGCTTCGATGGCCAGGCGGGTTTCTTCCATGTCACGGTACTTGCCGGTACCTACCAGCAAACGCGACTGGTAAGTACGACCGGCCAGGACGAAAGGCTTGTCGCTGCGAACGTTGCTCATCGGAAATCCTCTGTTGGGGTGAGGTTCTTGCAGAATGCGTGTGGGGCACGGGAGTCGCCTGCTGGTTTCTAGCCGCCGCCGATGGCGTGCACAACTTCAACCGAATCGCCGTCGTTCAGCGTTGTTTCAGCATGCTGACTGCGCGGGACGATATCCAGGTTGAGTTCGACCGCCACCCGGCGTCCGGTCAGTTCCAGACGGGTCAGCAGGGCCGCAACGGTTTCGCCGTCGGGCAGTTCAAGGGATTCGCCGTTCAACTGAATGCGCATGCCGGATGCCGCCATCATTTTTAGGGGCCAGCATTCTAGCCCGATCAGTCAGGTCGACCCAAGCCATTCGTCTTGAAACGGACTCTTAAGTCAGCTCAAGCGCCAGGCGGCTATCCCAAGGCACAGCCAGCCCACAAGGAATGCCAATCCACCGAATGGCGTAACGATGCCCAGCTTGCTGACACCGGTCAGGGTCAGCAGGTACAGGCTGCCGGAAAACAACAGGATGCCGATGGCAAATGATACGCCAGCCCAGGTGATCAAGCGCCCGGGAATCTGCGTGGCCAGCAGTGCTACGCCCAACAGCGCCAGGGTATGCACCAGTTGGTAGGTGACGCCGGTGTGGAAAATCGCCAGGTATTCGGCACTCAGGCGGTCTTTCAGGCCATGGGCGGCAAACGCGCCCAGGCCCACGCCAGTGAAACCGAAAAAAGCGGCCAGCATCAGAAAGCCACGCAGCATGAGGAACTCCAGTCAGAATCATCGGGCAGGGTCTGTATAATGGCCCGCTCGACGGGTTCGGCCAAGCCATCTCTATGCTGCGTTTAATGTTCCGCCGTTTCACAAAAGCCCTGCTCTGGTTCGCCGGTGGCAGCATATTGCTGGTGCTGTTGTTTCGCGTCGTTCCGCCTCCAGGGACGGCGCTGATGGTCGAACGCAAGATCGAATCCTGGGTCGATGGCGAGCCTATCGACCTGCAACGCAACTGGCAGCAGTGGGACAACATCTCCGATGACCTGAAGGTCGCGGTGATGGCTGGCGAAGACCAGAAATTCCCCGAACACTGGGGTTTTGACTTCGGTGCGATCCAGGCCGCGCTGGCCCACAACGAACTCGGCGGCTCGATCCGCGGCGCCAGCACCTTGAGCCAGCAAGTCTCGAAGAACCTGTTCCTGTGGTCCGGCCGCAGCTGGCTGCGCAAAGGGCTGGAGGCTTGGTTTACCGGACTGATCGAAGTGTTCTGGCCCAAGCAGCGAATTCTTGAGGTGTACCTCAACAGTGTGGAATGGGATGACGGCGTGTTTGGCGCCGAAGCGGCTGCACGGCATCACTTTGGCGTGAGCGCCCGGTCGCTGAGCCGTCAACAAGCCAGTTTGCTGGCCGCCGTACTACCAAACCCGCGAGTCTGGAGCGCCGGCCATCCGAGCCCTTATGTATTGCGCCGCGCGAGCTGGATTCGGCAGCAGATGAGCCAGTTGGGCGGGGATAGCTACCTGACCGGACTCAACGCTTCGCGCCGGGCGCCGTGGGCTCAGTAACCCTCTCCCGCTGATCGTTCCCACGCTCTGCGTGGTAACGCATCCGGTGACGCACTGCGTCACGACTCGGCGCTGAGCGTCGAAGGCGGCATTCCTTTGCTGCGCGTGGGAACGAGAATGCCTATGCACAAACAAAAACGCCCCGATCATTGATCGGGGCGTTTTTTATTGCGTTACCGCTTAAGCAGCAATCGACAGCTTGAGCTTGTTCATCGCGCTCTTCTCGAGCTGACGAATACGCTCGGCCGACACGTTGTACTTCTGCGCCAGGTCGTGCAGCGTGGCTTTTTCTTCTGCCAGCCAACGCTGATAGAGGATGTCGCGGCTGCGGTCGTCCAGCACTTCCAGCGCTTCGTGCAGGTTGTGGGTGGAGTTGTCGGTCCAGTCGGCATCTTCCAGTTGACGGGCCGGGTCGTACCGGTGGTCTTCCAGATAGTTGGCCGGCGACTGGAAAGCGCTGTCGTCGTCCGCTTCGGCGGCCGGGTCAAAGGCCATGTCGTGGCCGGTCAGGCGGCTTTCCATCTCGCGAACTTCCCGCGGCTCTACGCCGAGGCTTTCAGCTACTCGATGGACTTCCTCGTTGTTCAGCCATGCCAGACGCTTCTTCTGGCTGCGCAGGTTGAAGAACAGTTTGCGCTGGGCCTTGGTCGTGGCGACCTTGACGATGCGCCAGTTGCGCAGGATGAATTCGTGGATTTCAGCCTTGATCCAGTGCACCGCAAAGGACACCAGACGCACGCCCATTTCCGGGTTGAAGCGCTTGACCGCTTTCATCAGGCCAACGTTGCCTTCCTGAATCAGGTCAGCCTGGGCCAGGCCGTAGCCGGAATAGCTACGGGCAATATGTACAACAAAACGCAGGTGGGCGAGCACCATCTGCCGAGCCGCCCCCAAATCCTGCTCATAGTAGAGACTCTCGGCCAGTTCACGCTCCTGCTCTGGTGTCAGCAATGGAATGCTGTTCACCGTATGCACATAAGCCTCCAGGTTCGCGCCTGGGACCAGAGCATACGCAGGTTGCAAAGAAGTGGTCATACGAAAAAACCTCCGACTCACATAACTCGTGCAGTTCAGCACTGCGAAAAGTTGACCGGGAACCGAAGGACAAGTTCCCCTATACGCTGAAAGGTCATACAAGCAATAAGACACTACTTCGGTGCGAGCTCTCTCAAATGGCGCGCTACCGCAATCCAAGCACCGATATACCCCAACAGCACTGCGCCTAGCAAGAGTGACAGACCATCGGCAACCGGTACCCCGGACAACGCGAAATTACTGCCATACAAGCCGGCCAGCCCAACCACTGCGTCGTTCAGCCAATTCAGGCCAAACGCCAGAACACCCCAGGAAAGAATCCCCGCACCGAAGCCATACAGCGCACCCATGTACAGAAAGGGCCTACGCACATAGCTGTCAGTGCCGCCGACGAGTTTAATCACTTCTATCTCTGTGCGGCGGTTTTCAATATGAAGACGAATGGTATTGCCTATCACCAAAAGTAATGCAGAAACCAGCAACACGGTCAGGCCGAAGACAAACCGCTCGCCCAGCTTGAGGATGGC
Organism: Pseudomonas sp. CVAP#3; assembly: GCF_018986375.1. NCBI lineage: Bacteria > Pseudomonadati > Pseudomonadota > Gammaproteobacteria > Pseudomonadales > Pseudomonadaceae > Pseudomonas > Pseudomonas sp. CVAP#3. Next base: position 86,499 of record NZ_JAHMSC010000013.1, on the reverse strand, counting down.
CGCCAAACGCTCGACCCAGACTAGATCAAGTTGCGCCTGTTGTACCTTCGGCAACTCGGAAAGTTTTTGTCTTAATGCTTCAAGGGTCGCCTTGTCGACTTCGTTCGGAGTGACCAGCACCACACCAGGTAACGGGTTCTGCGGCAACTCCTTGAGTGCCTCGCCCAGACCGGACTGCTGCTGGAACTCTTCCAGCGCCTGTTCGCGGCTGATGTATTCGGCATCGGCTACACCCGGCATGCCTTTGATCTGCTCGCGCAGTTGCTCGCCTTCGTTGGCGCTGGCATCGATCTGCAGGTAAAGCGAGATCTGCGCCGCACGCTGCCAGGAGCCTCCCAGACGTTCGACATTGTTCAGCAGCAACGACAAGCCCATTGGCAAACTCAGGGCAACCGCCATCACCAGACAGGTGAAGAAGCTGCCGATGGGCTGCTTGCCCAGACGCCGCAGGCTGTCCAGCAAACTGGCGCAGTGACTTTCGATCCAGGCGCGCAGCAAGGTGCTGAAGTCCGGACCATCGTCTTCATCGCGCTTTTTTTTCTGTGGTTGCGGATCGGCGGCCTTCGGGGCCACGCGCTCGGAAACCTTCGGACTGCGTGTTGCACTCATACCCCGGCCTCCCCGTCGCCGATCAATCGGCCACGCTGCAAGGTCAGCATGCGATGACGCATGCGGGCGATCAGCGCCAGATCGTGACTGGCGATCAGCACGCTGGTACCCAGACGGTTGATGTCTTCGAAGACGCCCATGATTTCTGCCGCCAGACGCGGGTCGAGGTTGCCGGTCGGTTCGTCCGCCAGCAGCAAGGCCGGGCGATGGACGATGGCGCGGGCAATGCCGACACGCTGTTGCTGACCGGTGGACAGATCACCCGGGTAGAGGTCGGTCTTGTCCGAGAGTGCAACGCGCTCCAGGGCCGAATCCACGCGCTTGGCGATTTCAGCCTTGGACAAGCCGAGAATCTGCAACGGCAAGGCGACGTTGTTGAACACCGTACGGTCGAACAACAACTGGTGGTTCTGGAATACCACGCCGATCTGCCGGCGCAGGTACGGGATCTGCGCGTTGCTGATGGTCGCCAGGTCCTGCCCGGCCAGCAGCAGTTTGCCAGTGGTCGGACGCTCCATCGCGAGTAACAGCCGCAGCAGGGTACTTTTACCAGCACCAGAATGGCCGGTGACAAACAAGAACTCGCCCCGACGGACTCGAAAGCTCAGCTCATGCAAGCCGACGTGACCGTTCGGATAGCGCTTACCGACCTGTTCGAAACGAATCATGAACGCTCCCGCTCGGCAAATAGTGCCTGGACAAAGGGTTCTGCTTCAAAGGTACGCAAATCATCGATGCCTTCACCGACACCGATGTAGCGAATCGGCAGACCAAACTGCTTGGCCAGGGCGAAAATCACCCCGCCCTTGGCCGTGCCATCGAGTTTGGTCAGGGCCAGGCCGGTCAGTTCGACCGTCTGGTTGAATTGTTTGGCCTGGTTGATGGCGTTCTGGCCAGTACCAGCGTCGAGCACCAGCAGCACCTCATGCGGCGCATCGGCGTCGAGTTTGCTGATCACCCGGCGAACCTTTTTCAGTTCTTCCATCAGGTTGTCTTTGGTGTGCAGGCGACCGGCGGTATCGGCGATCAGCACATCAATGCCACGGGCCTTGGCGGCCTGTACCGCATCGAAGATAACCGAAGCCGAGTCGGCGCCGGTGTGCTGGGCGATCACCGGGATCTTGTTGCGTTCGCCCCAAACCTGCAATTGCTCGACCGCCGCGGCACGGAAGGTATCACCGGCTGCGAGCATGACTTTCTTGCCTTCAAGCTGCAGCTTCTTCGCCAACTTACCGATGGTGGTGGTTTTGCCGGCGCCGTTGACGCCGACCACCAGAATCACGAACGGCTTGTTCTGCGAGGTGATTTTCAGCGGCTGCTCGACAGGCTTGAGCATGTTGGCAAGCTCGGCCTGCAAGGATTTGTACAGTGCATCGGCGTCGGCCAACTGCTTGCGCGCGACCTTCTGGGTCAGGCTCTGGATGATCACCGATGTCGCTTCGACACCCACGTCAGCGGTCAGCAGGCGGGTTTCGATGTCTTCGAGCAGTTCGTCATCGATGATCTTCTTGCCGAGGAACAGGCTGGCCATGCCCTCGCCAATGCTCGCGCTGGTTTTCGACAGGCCTTGCTTGAGGCGGGCAAAGAAGCCGGCTTTGGTTTCTTCGGTGCGAACCGGTTCGGCTGCAACCGGCGCCGCAACCGGAACGACCGGAGCAACCGGCGCTGGCGGTGTTACCGGAGCCGCGACGACGGGCGCTGGGGCAAGCACAGGTTCTGGGGCACGTTCTGGTGCCACGAATGCGGCAATCACCGGCTGAGGCAGATCAGGCTCATCAACCGTCAGTTGCTCAGCCGCCGGATCAATGACCGGGACCGGTTCGACCACCAGCAGCTCTACCGCTTGCTGGACTACTGTCGGCGCAGGAATCGGTGGCGTGACATGCGGCGCCAGCTCGTTTTCGACCAGGGCCACCGGCTCTTCAGCCACCGGCAACGTCAACCACGGCTTGTGTACGACTTCTGGCGCGCGCGGTACTTCAGCGACTGGCACAGGCGCTGGCTCGACAACCGGTTGCACTACCGGCTCGGCTATCGGCGATACGACGGCGGTCGGCGCTTGCGCAACGGGCGCAGCTTCTATTACCGGCTCAGGCGCAACCTCTGGAAGTGGCTGTGGCTGTTCGACGGCGGGCTCCTGCGGCTTTTTGCGCAGCCATCCGAACAGGCTTTTCTTCTCGCCAGCCGCAGCTGGGGTCTTCTTGTCGTCGTTGGAACCAAACATGGAGGACGGCTATCTCACGGTAGCGACGCGCCAATGGCGCCTCGGCAAATAAATATTCGATGCAGAACAGACTGCGTTTCACCCAGCTTGTTCACGCGCAACATTTTGTCGAAGTGCTCAACAGCACCTCAAGGATCGATTTTACGAAGGACTGAACTGGCAAAATCGGCGAAAAAGCGGAGTTTAGCTGATAAACAGAGGCTTTCCGCCGCGAACCCATACAGCCTGATCAAGCACAAAAGCCTGATAGGCGTGGCCGCCAGTAAAACGGACCGTTATCCTAGCACCTCCTCGCCCGCCGACGCTAAGACCTAGCGGGCAGCCCAACAGGTTTAAAAACGAATGAATGCTCTAGCCCGCCGCGCTGCAGGCCTGCTGCTCAGCACAGTTTGTCTGCCCCTTTCAGCTTTGGCTGCCGCCCCCCAACCGACCCACGAATTCACCCTCGACAACGGCCTCAAGGTCGTCGTGCGCGAGGATCATCGTGCACCCGTCGTCGTTTCCCAGATCTGGTACAAGGTTGGCTCCAGCTACGAAACCCCGGGCCAGACCGGTTTGTCCCACGCCCTGGAACACATGATGTTCAAGGGCAGCGAGAAAGTCGGCCCCGGCGAAGCGTCGTTGATCCTGCGCGACCTCGGCGCCGAAGAGAACGCCTTCACCAGCGACGACTACACCGCGTATTACCAGGTGCTGGCGCGTGATCGCCTGGGCGTGGCCTTTGAACTGGAAGCCGACCGCATGGCCAACCTGCGCCTGCCGGCCGACGAGTTCAGCCGCGAGATCGAAGTGATCAAGGAAGAGCGCCGCATGCGCACCGACGACAAGCCGATGGCCAAGGCTTACGAGCGCTTCAAGGCCATGGCCTACCCGGCCAGCGGCTACCACACGCCGACCATCGGCTGGATGGCTGACCTGGATCGCATGAAGGTCGAAGAACTGCGCCACTGGTATAAATCCTGGTACGTGCCGAACAACGCCACGCTGGTGGTGGTCGGTGACGTAACCCTGGACGAAGTCAAAGCCCTGGCCCAGCGCTACTTCGGACCGATCCCGAAGCGCGACGTGCCGCCAGCGAAGATTCCGCTGGAACTGGCCGAGCCCGGCGAGCGCCAGATCACCCTGCATGTACAGACGCAATTGCCGAGCCTGATGCTGGCCTTCAACGTGCCGAGCATCGCCACTGCGCAAGACAAGCGCTCGGTCAATGCCCTGCGGTTGATCGCGGCATTGCTTGATGGCGGCTACAGCGCGCGCATCTCGGCGCAACTGGAGCGCGGCGAAGAACTGGTCTCCGGTGGTTCATCGAGCTACGACGCCTACACCCGTGGTGACAGCCTGTTTACCTTGTCGGCATCGCCGAACACCCAGAAACACAAAACCATGGCCCAGGTCGAAGCCGGCCTGTGGAAACTGCTCGAACAGCTGAAAACCACCGCGCCTTCGGCTGATGAAGTTGAACGCGTACGCGCACAAGTGATCGCCGGCCTGGTCTACGAGCGTGACTCGATCACCAGCCAGGCCACTGCCATTGGTCAGCTGGAAACCGTCGGTCTGTCGTGGAAGTTGATGGACACCGAACTCGCCGAGCTGCAAAGCGTGACACCGGAAGACATCCAGAAAGCCGCCCGCACCTATTTCACTCGCGAACGTCTCAGCGTTGCGCATGTACTGCCACTGCCCGAGGAAACCGCTCATGAGTGAGAGTAAAAAACCACGCCTGGCCCTGATCGGCCTGGTACTCGTCGCACTGGTCGCCGCGTTCGGTTTCTACCTCAGCCGTTCGACCGAGACCAATGCCAGCGAAGCCCTCGACCAGGCCAAGGCCAGCAAAAAGCTGCAATCACTGGCCGAACTCGACGGTAAAGCGCCGAGCCACCGCACGCTGGACGTGCAAACCTGGAAAACCGCTGAAGGCTCCAAGGTGCTGTTCGTTGCAGCCCCGGAACTGCCGATGTTCGACATGCGCCTGATCTTCGCCGCCGGCAGCAGTCAGGACGGTGATAAACCGGGGCTGGCCGTGCTGACCAATGCCATGCTCAACGAAGGTATCGCCGGTAAAGATGTCAGCAAGATCGCTGAAGGCTTCGAAGGCCTTGGCGCAAACTTCGGCAACGGCGCCTACAAAGACATGGCCGTCGCCACATTGCGCAGCCTGAGTGCTGTGGATAAACGCGAGCCGGCGCTGAAACTGTTCGCTGAAGTGGTCGGCAAACCGACGTTCCCGACCGACTCATTGGCGCGCATCAAGAACCAGTTGCTCGCCGGCTTCGAATACCAGAAGCAGAACCCCGGCAAACTGGCGAGCCTTGAGCTGATGAAGCGCCTGTATGGCAACCACCCTTACGCACACTCAAGCGACGGCAATGCGCAAAGTGTGCCGCCGATTACCGTGGCGCAATTGCGGGCCTTCCACGAAAAAGCCTATGCCGCGGGCAACGTGGTGATTGCACTGGTGGGCGACTTGTCGCGCAGCGAAGCCGAAGCGATTGCCGAACAGATTTCCGTCGCACTGCCAAAAGGCCCGGCGCTGGCGAAAATCGAACAACCGGCTGAACCAACAGCCAGCATCGGGCACATCGAGTTTCCGTCCAAGCAAACCAACCTGATGCTCGCGCAACTGGGCATCGACCGTGACGATCCGGACTACGCGGCCGTCTCCTTGGGCAACCAGATTCTCGGTGGCGGTGGCTTCGGCACCCGACTGATGAGCGAAGTACGTGAAAAACGCGGCCTGACCTACGGCGTCTACTCCGGTTTCACCCCGATGCAGGTCCGTGGCCCGTTCATGATCAACCTGCAAACCCGCGCCGAAATGAGCGAAGGCACGCTCAAACTGGTGCAGGACGTGCTCGCCGACTACTTGAAAACCGGCCCGACCCAGAAAGAACTCGACGACGCCAAACGTGAACTGGCCGGCAGCTTCCCGCTGTCCAACGCCAGCAACGCCGATATCGTCGGCCAACTGGGCGCCATGGGCTTTTATAACTTGCCGCTGAGTTACCTTGAAGACTTCATGCGACAGTCGCAAAGCCTGACAGTCGAGCAGGTCACCGCGGCAATGAACAAACACCTGAGCACGGACAAAATGGTCATCGTTTCTGCTGGTCCGACCGTGCCGCAAAAGCCGTTACCGGCCCCAACTGACAAACCATCCGAGCAGCCGCTCGGGGTTCCGGAGCATTAATGGCCAGTCCATCGCGTCCTAAAAAACCTGTTCATAACGTGCATAACGGCGTGAACCAATTACGCATCATCGGCGGCGAATGGCGCAGCCGTCGCCTGAGTTTCCCGGACGCTCCAGGCTTGCGCCCGACGCCCGACCGCGTGCGTGAAACCCTGTTCAACTGGCTCGCGCCGTACGTTGCCGGGGCCAAAGTGCTCGATCCGTTTGCCGGCAGCGGCGCGCTGTTTCTCGAAGCGCTGTCCCGTGGCGCCGCCATGGGACAGGCGCTGGACGCCAGCAGCCTGGCGGTTTCCAGCCTGAAAGAACATTTGGGAACGCTGCGTTGCACCGTCGGCCAGGTGCAAACCGCCGATGCCTTGCGCTACCTGGAAACCCAGCCAGCGATCGCCTACGACCTGGTGTTCCTCGACCCACCGTTCAACCAGAACCTGTTGCCCGCCGTTTGCACATTACTTGAAGAACGCCAATGGCTCGCCGACGACGCGTGGATCTACACTGAAAGTGAGACCGCGCCATCGACCCTCGGTCTGCCAGGGGGCTGGCGCCTGCACCGGGAGCAAAAATCCGGGCGGGTCTACTATGCGCTGTGGCACCGTATGGCAGAGATCGCCGGTTAATCCACCGGCCTGAACAAGGCGCGTGCCTGGGGTTAACAATCTCTGGCACGCACCGCTGCATCGAGAACAACCGTGCCTACATCGCCTGATCGTTTCATCCCTGCCTTCGGCCTCGGCAACCCGCATCTGCAAACCTTGTGGGGACCGCTGTGGCGCAAAACCACTCACCTGGATCGACAACGCGAACGTCTGTGGCTCGACGACGGTGACTTCCTCGATCTCGACTGGCACGGGCCGCACAGCGCCAATGCGCCTCTGGTGCTGGTGTTGCACGGGTTGACCGGTTCTTCGAACTCGCCCTATGTCGCCGGTCTGCAAAAAGCCCTATTCGCCCAAGGCTGGGCCAGCGTGGCGCTGAACTGGCGCGGCTGTTCGGGCGAACCGAATCTGTTGCCGCGCAGCTATCACTCCGGCGCCAGCGAAGACCTCGCGGCGGCGATAAACCACCTTCGAGCCACCCGCCCGTCGGCGCCGCTGTACGCCGTCGGCTATTCGCTGGGCGGCAACGTGCTGCTCAAGCACTTGGGTGAAACCGGCAGTGGCAATCAGTTGCAGGGCGCGGTGGCGGTCTCGGTACCCTTTCGCCTGGACCAATGCGCTGATCGCATCGGTCAGGGATTTTCGCGGATCTATCAAGCGCACTTCATGCGCGAAATGCTCGCCTACATCAAGACCAAGCAACAGAAGTTCCTGCACGACGGCCACCACGAGGGCCTGGAGACCCTGGCCAGACTCGGCTCACTGGAGAACCTGCGCACTTTCTGGGATTTCGATGGCCGGGTGACTGCGCCACTGAACGGTTTCAAGGACGCGCATGACTATTATCGCCGCGCCTCCAGCCGTTATTTTCTCGGCGAGATCCGCACGCCGACCCTGATCATTCAAGCGGCCGACGATCCTTTCGTCTTTCTCCACAGCATGCCACACGCCAGCGAGCTATCGGACTGCACGCAGTTCGAATTGCAGGCCAAGGGCGGGCATGTCGGTTTTGTCGACGGCACGTTCCGCAACCCCGGTTACTACCTGGAGCGACGTATCCCGGCCTGGCTGGCCAACACAGGGCGCGAGTAAGGCCATGGAGGCTACCCCGGGCGAGTCGATCCACTTCTGGCAAACGGCCCCTTTGGCCGGCGTCGAGCTGTTGTCCGCACGCTACATCGAACAGCGCTTCGTCCCTCACGTACACGACGGTTTCGTCATCGGCATCATCATGGCCGGCGCTCAACGCTACCGCTATCGTGGCGCCGAACATCTGGCCGGCAGCGGGACGCTGGTGGTGATCAATCCAGACGAATTGCACACTGGCCACAAAGGCACGGACAACGGTTGGCTGTACCGGGCGTTCTATCCCGACAACCAGCAAATCCTTTCGTTGCTGGGCGAACTTGAGCTGCCTGACCACGACTTGCCGGCCTTTGGTGCGACGCTGTATCGCGACCCGGATCTGGTGAGTGGCCTCTGCCAACTGCACCGTTTGCTGGAGAGCCCTGCCAGTGCGCTGCAACAGCAGACCGCATGGCGGGAAATGATGCTGTCGTTGCTGCAACGTCACGCCGCAGTAGCAACGCCCGGTCAACCTGGCCAGGAACATCGGGCTATCGCCCGGGCCAAGGAACTGCTGCACGCGCAGCTCGCTGCACCGCCCTCCCTGGAAGAACTGGCCGCTGCGGTGAACCTTTCGCCCTTCCACTTCGCCCGAGTGTTTCGCTACGCCACCGGCATGCCGCCGCACGCATGGCTGATGCAGCAGCGTATCGCCCAGGCCCGTGCGTTATTACAGGAAGGCTGCCTGCCACTGGACGTTGCCACCCGGCTCGGCTTTGCCGACCAGAGTCATCTGAGCCGGCAGTTCAAGAAGGTTTATGGCGTGGGACCGGGGGCTTATCGCAGCGCCCGACTGCTTTGAGTCTCAAAGCCCCCCAATACCCACAGGGGATTTGCGATTAGTCGCCGGTAGCGACGCCCCGCGCAGGATCGGTGATCCATTCGCTCCACGACCCGGCATACAGCGAGCCCAATGGATAACCGGCCAGGCACAACGCAAACAGGTTATGGCACGCGGTCACGCCAGAGCCGCAATACGCCACCAGTTCGGTCGGCGAACGATCACCCAGCTTCGCGGCAAAACGCTGCTTGAGCTGATCGGCGGGAAGGAAACGCCCGTCGGCATCCAGGTTGTCGGTAAAGGCCGCGCATTGCGCGCCGGGAATGTGCCCGGCGACCGGATCAATCGGCTCGACCTCGCCACGAAAACGCGGCAGGCCCCGGGCGTCGAGCAAGGTCAGGGTCGGTTGACCGAGGCGCTGTTGCAGTTTTTCGGCACTCACTAACAAGGTGTGGTCCGGCGCGCCAGTGAAGGAGCCACGGCTGATTGCCGGTGCATCCAGGCTCAGCGGTAAACCCGCCGCGTGCCAGGCCTTGAGGCCACCGTCGAGAATGAACACGCCATCGCGCTTGCCCAGCCACGCCAGCAACCACCAGGCCCGCGCGGCATACATGCCGGGGCCGTCGTCATACAAAACGATTTCGCTGTCGTTATTGATACCCCAATCCTGCAAACGCTGAATCAAGTGGTGCGGCGTCGGCAATGGATGGCGACCGGTGACACCCTTGACCACGGGTCCGCTGAGGTCACGTTCGAGGTCCGCAAACGAGGCACCCTCGATATGCCCCAGGGCATAGCTGCGCTGGCCGTAATCCGGGTCTTCGAGGGCAAAACGACAATCCAGAATCACCAACCCGGCCCGCCCCTTTTTCTGGTCCAGGGCGTTCGGGCTGATCAGTTGCGCAATGGGCATAGCGGGCTCCTGTGGTTAAGTCTTTGTCGATCCTACTGCACTTCTTCCAGGGCCTGGGCCAACGGCACGTAAAACTCCTCGAACAAGGCATTGACCGCCTCGCGTGCTTGCTCCGTGACAAATCCTGCTTCCAGCACCAGCACCTGATACACGCCACGTTTAATGGCTTGCTCGCTGAGGTGGTTGGAATTTTCCCGCGTGGTGCACAGAAAGCGCACCCAGGACGTGAGGATGATCCAGGCGTTGAGCGTCAGGGATTCGATCTGGACCTTGTCCATGCACAGGATGCCGGCCTCGACGAAACCTGCGTAAATCGCCGTGCCCTGGATCAGGCAACGTTGCGAAAAACGCCGGTAGCGGGCAGCCAGTTCCGCATCGTTGTCGAGCAAGTGCTCGAGGTCGCGGTGTAAAAACCGGTAGCGCCACATGGCGGACAGGAGTTCCTGCAAGTAGAAACGCTTGTCTTCAACGGTCGCGGCGCGGCCCTGAGGTGGGCGCAGGAAGCTCTCCACCAGGGCTTCGTACTCACTGAACAACACGGCAATGATCGCCTGCTTGTTGGGGAAGTGGTAGTACAGGTTGCCCGGAGAAATTTCCATGTGCGCGGCAATATGGTTGGTACTGATGCTGCGTTCACCCTGTTGATTGAACAGCTCCAGGCTGTTCTGCACGATGCGCTCGCTGGTTTTTATTCGTGGGGCCATGGCTTGAGCTTTAATTCTTCTGTGCGTTGCCGGGCATCTTACGACCTATCCGCTGGCGGATAAATCATCGCTTCCCGAGGATGTCATTTGACTTTCTAGAGCATAGACTCTAAAAACTTCCTCATTCTAAAAAAAACCGGAGCTACCATGCCCGCCGACATTGCCTACCTGCAAAACTCTCAACAGCCATTGAGTGAGCTACACGCTCTGTTTGCCGCCCAGCGCCAGGCCTACGCGGCCCACCCGATGCCGCCGGCCGCGCAACGCCAGCAATGGCTCAAGGCATTGCGTGATCTGTTGAGTGACGAGCGTCAGGCCTTGATCGACGCGATCAGCCAGGATTTCAGCAACCGTAGCGCCGATGAAACCCTGCTCGCCGAGCTGATGCCGAGCCTGCACGGCATTCAATACGCCAGCAAACACCTCAAAGGCTGGATGAAAGCGTCCCCGCGCAAGGTCGGAATCGCCTTTCAGCCGGCGGCGGCCAAGGTGGTTTATCAGCCGCTGGGCGTAGTCGGAGTCATCGTGCCGTGGAACTACCCGCTGTACCTGGCAATCGGCCCATTGGTCGGCGCGTTGTCGGCGGGCAACCGAGTGATGCTCAAACTTAGCGAGTCCACCCCGGCCACCGGGCAACTGCTGAAAACGTTGCTGGCCAAAGTGTTCCCCGAAGACCTGGTGTGCGTGGTGTTGGGCGAAGCCGAAGTCGGCATGGCCTTCTCCAGACTGCCCTTCGATCATTTGTTGTTCACCGGCGCCACCAGCATCGGCAAACATGTCATGCGTGCGGCGGCAGAGAACCTGACGCCGGTGACACTGGAATTGGGTGGCAAGTCTCCGGCAATCGTTTCCCACGACGTACCGCTCAAGGACGCCGCGGAACGTATTGCCTTCGGTAAAACCCTGAATGCCGGACAAACCTGTGTCGCGCCGGACTATGTGCTCGTGCCGGAAGAGCGGGTCGGCTCCTTCGTCGAAGCCTATCGCCAGGCGGTTCGCGGGTTTTACCCGACACTCGCGGACAACCCCGACTACACCGCGATCATCAATGAGCGCCAATTGGCCCGGCTGCGCAGCTACCTCAGCGACGCCACCAGCAAGGGCGCGCTGCTGATTCCGATGTTCGAGCAGGATCAGGACCGACGCATGAGCCACAGCCTGCTGCTGAATGTCAGCGACGAGATGATCGTGATGCAGGACGAAATTTTCGGCCCGGTGCTGCCGATCGTTCCTTACAAGAATCTGGACCAGGCGTTTGCCTACATCAATCAGCGGCCACGTCCGCTGGCGCTGTATTTCTTCGGCTACAACAAGGCCGAACAAAATCGCGTCCTCAACGAAACCCATTCCGGTGGTGTGTGCCTGAACGACACCTTGCTGCACGTCGCGCAAGACGACATGCCGTTTGGCGGTATCGGCGCTTCAGGCATGGGCCATTACCACGGCCATGAAGGCTTCCTGACGTTCAGCAAAGCCAAAGGCGTGCTGATCAAGCAGCGCTTTAACGCGGCGAAGCTGATTTATCCGCCTTACGGCAAGTCGATCCAGAAGCTGATCCAGAAGCTGTTCATCCGCTGACACCTAGGGTCTGTACGAGAACTCGCCGAGCGGTGATCAGGCAAGGCAAAAACAGGCGAGGAACGGCTGGGGTCGCACGCGACTTTAGGCCCCTAAATGAGCATTCCGAGCCTGTTTTTAACGCAGCCTGGTCGACACGCAGGCAGTTTTCGTACAGAGCCTCATGACCGGGTAATAACAATAATGCATCCAAGCCTGTTCGAATCCCCCGCGCTGACACGGCGCAGCCTGCTCAAATTCAGTCTCTGCACCAGCGCCTTCCTGACCGCGGCGGGCCTCGGCGCCAGCCTCAGCGGATGCTCGGCCAGCACCCCGGCCAGCGGTTTCGCCATGTTGCGCAGCAGTGATCTGCCGTTCCTGCGCGCGCTGATCCCGGTGATGCTCGACGGCGCCGTGGCCGTCGAAAAACTCCCAGCCGCCGTCGAAAGCACCCTCCAATCGCTGGACCATGACCTCAATCACCTGTCGCCGGAAATGCTCAAGCTGACCCAACAACTGTTCGACGTGCTCGGCATGACCGTCACTCGCGGGCCACTGACCGGAATCTGGGGCCACTGGGAGAACGCCGATAGCGACGACATCCGCCAGTTCCTCCAGCGCTGGCAAAACAGCTCGCTAAGCCTGTTGCGCATGGGCCACAGCTCGATCCTGCAACTGGTGATGATGGCCTGGTACAAGCGCGCCGAGTCCTGGGCACATTGCGGATATCCGGGGCCGCCCGCCGTTTGAGACCGAGGTGTCCCTATCGCGAGCCGCATCACCACCGAATCCAAAACAATAAGAGAGCCCAAAGATGCCCGTACCCGATCCGTTCCGCGAAGGCCTGGCCCGTGGCTGGAAAACCTACAACGGCTCGCAACTGGCCAATGATCTGACTCTGGAAGCCGACATTGCCATCATTGGCAGCGGCGCTGGTGGCGGCACCACCGCCGAAATCCTCAGCGCTGCCGGCTACAAGGTACTGCTGATCGAAGAAGGCCCGCTGAAGACCAGCAGCGACTTCAAGATGCTCGAAGACCAGGCCTATTCCAGCCTTTATCAGGAAGGCATCGGCCGTATGAGCAAGGACGGCGCGATCACCATCCTGCAAGGCCGTGCAGTCGGTGGCACGACGCTGGTCAACTGGACCTCAAGTTTTCGCACCCCCGAGCCGACCCTCGAACACTGGGCCAGGGAACACGACGTCAAGGGCCACAGCCCGGCCGAAATGGCGCCCTGGTTCGAGAAAATGGAGCAACGCCTCGGCGTCGCCCCATGGCTGGTGCCGCCGAATGCCAACAACAACGTGATCAAAAAAGGTTGTGAACAGCTCGGCTACAGCTGGCACGTGATCCCGCGAAATGTGCGCGGTTGCTGGAACCTCGGCTATTGCGGCATGGGCTGCCCGACCAACGCCAAGCAATCGATGATGGTCACCACCATCCCCGCAACCCTGGAAAAAGGTGGCGAGCTGCTCTACCTCGCCCGCGCCGAACAGCTGCTGATCAAGGATGACAACGTCACCGGCCTGCGCTGCGTGGCAATGGATGAGCGCTGCGTGGCGCCGACCGGGCGCAGCATCACCGTCAAGGCGCGGCACTACGTACTGGCCGGTGGCGGCATCAACAGCCCGGCATTGTTGCTGCGCTCAAAAGCCCCGGATCCCCATGAGCGCCTTGGCAAGCGGACTTTTCTGCACCTGGTGAACATGTCTGCCGGGCTGTTCGACGAGGTGATCAACCCGTTTTACGGCGCGCCGCAGTCGATTTACTCCGACCACTTTCAATGGCAGGACGGCACCACCGGCAAAATGTCCTACAAGCTGGAAGTGCCGCCGCTACACCCCGCGTTGGCGGCGACCTTGCTCGGTGGCTTTGGCGAAGAGAACGCTCGACACATGCAGCAATTGCCGCACACCCACGCGATGCTGGCCCTGCTGCGTGACGGTTTTCACCCGGACAGCCCGGGTGGCAGCGTCGAGTTACGCGGCGATGGCTCACCGGTGCTCGACTATCAGGTCTCAGCCTATGCCTGGGAGGGTATACGTCGAGCGTTTCACAGCATGGCCGAGATCCAGTTCGCCGGCGGTGCCAACGCGGTCATGCCGATGCACGCCGATGCGCGCTACGTGAAAACCCTCGCCGAGGCACGAGCGCTGATCGACGGCCTGAGCCTTGAGCTGTACCGCACACGACTGGGCAGCGCTCATGTGATGGGCGGATGCGCCATGGGTGAAGACCCGAAAAACGCTGTCACCGATAGTCTCGGCCGTCATCATCAGCTGAGTAATCTGTCGATCCATGATGGCTCGCTGTTCCCCACCAGCATTGGCGCCAACCCGCAATTGTCGGTCTATGGACTGACCGCGCAACTGGCGACAGCGCTGGCTGTGCGTTTAAAAAACCCATGAAAAAACCCATAATTCGCATCGTCTATAGTGCTTTCTTACCCCAAAGGCGACTTGGCCGACCGGGAAGGCTGCGATACCATCCGACTCCCCAACGGACTCCCGCCAGGACGACGCGATGAACCGAGTGTTGTACCCAGGTACCTTCGACCCTATTACCAAGGGCCATGGCGATCTGGTCGAACGCGCCTCGCGCCTGTTCGATCACGTGATCATCGCCGTCGCCGCCAGCCCGAAGAAAAACCCGCTATTTCCCCTGGAACAGCGTGTGGAGCTGGCCCGCGAGGTCACTAAACATCTGCCGAACGTCGAAGTCGTCGGCTTTTCGACGCTGCTGGCGCACTTTGCCAAAGAGCAGAACGCCAACGTGTTCCTGCGTGGCCTGCGCGCGGTATCGGACTTCGAATACGAATTCCAGCTGGCCAACATGAACCGCCAATTGGCCCCGGATGTGGAAAGCCTGTTTCTTACCCCGTCCGAGCGTTATTCGTTCATTTCTTCGACGCTGGTCCGTGAAATTGCTGCCTTGGGCGGCGATATCACCAAGTTCGTCCACCCTGTCGTGGCCGACGCGCTGACCCTGCGCTTCAAGAAGTAAGCGCTGCCACAGATTCGGGCCGCGTTCGGACAATCTCTTGCAGTCCATCGCGCCCGCGTGCACTGCGGGCGCCGATGCGGCACAATTGTACGCATCAGTTTTCAGATGCCTGGGCAAACTACCCCGGCAGGAGTCCCAATGTCCCTGATCATCACCGACGATTGCATCAACTGCGACGTCTGCGAACCCGAGTGCCCGAACGCCGCCATCTCCCAGGGCGAAGAGATCTATGTGATCGACCCGAACCTCTGCACCCAGTGCGTCGGCCACTACGACGAACCACAGTGCCAGCAGGTTTGCCCGGTGGATTGCATTCCGCTGGACGAAGCGCATCCAGAGACTCAAGAGCAGTTGATGGAGAAGTACCGCAAGCTTACCGGCAAGGCTTAAGTATTTTGGTGTCTGTTCCGACGCCATCGCGGGCAAGCCTTGCTCCTACAGGTCGGTGAAATCCCGTAGGAGCAAGGCTTGCCCGCGATGTTTTTAAAGCTACTGCTGCTGCTCAAAACCCTCCCCGATACACCCCAGGCAACGGACGAACGCCGCTTTCGCCGGATCGACCACCAGCGCCTGTCCCGCATCGCCTACCCCGCCGCCCAGCGCGGTAAACGGCAAGGACACAATAAACACCCCGGCACCGATCACCGTCGCTGCGACCAGCAACGGGCGTGCGATCAGCAGATCGCCGATCATCGCGTAGGCCGGTGGGTTGTGGATGCTGTAATTGGGGTCGCCGCTGCCGCCGTCGGACGCCTGGGCAGATAAGCCGATGCTCAACAGCAACGCGGCAGCAAGGGTTCGAATCGATGTCATGGCACGGTCCTTCGGCTAGGCAGTCAGACCACTAACTATAGACCGTAGGAATTCTCAGCTCTGACAACGCGGGCAAAAGACGCTGGCGCGCTGCCCGAGGCGAACTTCCCGCAATTCGCTACCACAGACCTTGCACTGCTCACCGCCACGGCCGTACACGAACAACTCTTGCTGGAAATACCCCGGCTGGCCGTCACCGCCAATAAAGTCGCGCAGCGTGGTGCCGCCGCGTTCGATAGCAGCGGCCAGAATGCGTTTGATCTCGATCGCCAGCTTCAGATAGCGCGCCCGGGAAATCCCCTTGGCCTCGCGGCGCGGGTCGATCCCGGCAGCAAACAGTGCTTCGGTCGCATAAATGTTGCCAACCCCGACCACCACGGCGTTGTCCATGATGAACGGCTTGACCGCCATCGAACGCCCGCGTGACAGCTGGAATAGCCGCTCGCCATCGAACAGATCCGTCAGCGGCTCCGGCCCCAGACGAACCAGCAACTCGTGATTCAGCGGATCGAGGCTCCAGAGCATCGCGCCAAAACGCCGCGGATCGGTGTATCGCAGCGCCAGGCCGGACTCGAGTTCGATGTCCACATGCTCGTGCTTGAGCGCCGGCAAGCCGACTTCCACCAGACGCAAATTCCCCGACATGCCCAAATGGCTGATCAACGTGCCGACTTCGGCGTTGATCAGCAAATACTTGGCACGTCGCTCCACCAACACGATGCGCTGCCCGGACAGCCGCACATCGAGGTCCTCGGGGATCGGCCAGCGCAGACGCCGATCACGCACGATCACGCGACTGACGCGCTGCCCTTCAAGGAACGGGGCAATACCGCGACGGGTGGTTTCGACTTCTGGCAGTTCAGGCATGGCGCACTCGGTTCAGGAAAGGTCTAGGGTCTGTTGACGTTTGGTGGCGGCCGCGACGGATGCCCGCTTGGTGCAGGGCAAGGCGCGAGGAACGCGGTTTGGTTGTTCCAAATAAGTTCCGAGCAACGCAGCCCTGCACCAAGCGGGCCCCGTCCCTTCGGGTTGCGTGCCAACGTGCGCGAGGCTGCGTTGCGGGATTTGCTAAGGGAACAACCATTGGCGGCATCCCGCGCCTTGCCTCGCACACGTTGGCCCAGCAACGCGGCTCGCCACCAAACGTCAACAGACCCTAACACTCAATGATGAGCGCCAAGCTCGCGAATCGTCTGTTTGAGGTTTTCGAAGTCGTAGTCCGAGAGGCCGACATAATCGAGCACCAGGTGCCCGATGCTATCCCACTCGTGGTCTTCGGTCTGATTGCCCAGCACCCGATACGACGCGCAAATGTGTTCCGCCATCTTCAGGATCGCCAGCAAGTTTTTCAACTGGCTGTTACGGGATGATTCGTCGCTGAAAATCGCCAGTGCATTGTGGTGATTGGCGATAGCGTTGGTCACATGCTCCGGCAAGCGCCAGGACTTCGCAGTGTAGTAACCGACCACGGCGTGGTTGGTGTTGAGTACGCGGTTCTCGGTATCAACCACCCGGCACTCGGCGTTGGCACTGGCGTAGGCTTCTTCCAGCACCGACATATAGTTGGGGAAGCGCTTGAGCATCAACGGCACGCCACAATCGTGGAACAGGCCTAAAGCATAAGCCTCGTCCACAGCCTGCGAACCAATGCGCTTGGCCAGGCTCAGGCTGGTCATCGCCACGTCCTGGGCGGTGTCCCAGAACCGGTTCAAGGTGACGATGGTGTCGTCATTCATCTCGCCCTTGATCGACTGCGCATTGATCAGATTGATGACCGAACGACTGCCCAGCAGGTTCACCGCGCGCTGGATCGAGGCGATCTTGTTGCTCAGCCCGTAATACGGCGAATTGACGATCTTCAACAAAGCGCCAGAGAGGCCCGGGTCTTGGGAGATCAACTTCGCGATCACTTCCAGGTCCGGGTCCGGCATGTACTGCTCCATCTGCAAATCCACCATGATTTGCGGCTGAGGCGGCACGCTGATGCCTTGCAGGGCCTGTTGAATCTGTTCGGAAGATAGCTCTTGGGACATACGTACTCACTCTGGGCCAAGGGGCGATTCTAGCGGAAAAAATCCGCCACATGGGCGATCTGTCCGACGCAACGCCCAGAAACAACCGCGCTGCGCCTCCCATCTAGCGCTATAATCCCGCTCTTTTTTTTCACCTGGAGCGACGTCATGTCCCTGCCAAGCTTGCGCCTCAAAGCCAACGCCGACCGTCGCCTGCGCGCCGGCCACCTGTGGGTCTACAGTAACGAAATCGACGTAGCCGCCACCCCGCTGCACGGCTTCAAGGCTGGCGACCAAGCGATTCTCGAAGCTGCCGGCGGCAAGCCGCTGGGCATCGTCGCCATGAGCCCGAACAACCTGATCTGCGCTCGCCTGCTGTCGCGCGACATCAAGTTGCCGCTCGACAAGTCGCTGCTGGTGCACCGCCTCAACGTTGCGCTGTCCCTGCGCGAGCGCCTGTTCGACAAGCCGTTCTATCGCCTGGTCTACGGCGACTCCGACCTGCTGCCAGGCTTGGTAGTCGACCGTTTCGGCGACATCCTGGTGGTGCAGATCGCTTCGGCGACCATGGAAGCCCATAAAGAAGACGTGATCGCCGCACTGACCCAAGTGCTCAAGCCAAGCGGCATCCTGTTCAAGAATGACTCCGCGGCTCGTGACGCCGAAGGCCTCAACCGCTACGTCGAAACCGTGTTCGGCCTGGTGCCGGAGTGGGTTGCCCTGGAAGAGAACGGCGTGAAGTTCGAGGCACCGGTCATCCAGGGACAGAAAACCGGCTGGTTCTACGACCACCGCATGAACCGCGCGCGCCTGGCACCTTATGCCAAAGGTAAACGCGTGCTGGACCTGTACAGCTACATCGGCGGCTGGGGCGTGCAAGCTGCCGCTTTCGGTGCCAGTGAAGTGTTCTGCGTCGACGCTTCGGCCTTCGCCCTCGACGGTGTCGAGCGTAACGCCGCACTGAACGGTTTCGCCGACAAAATGACCTGTATTGAAGGCGACGTGTTCGAAGCCCTGAAAGAGCTGAAAGCCAGCGAAGAACGATTCGACGTCATCGTGGCCGACCCTCCGGCGTTCATCAAACGCAAGAAAGACATGAAGAACGGTGAAGGCGCCTACCGTCGCCTGAACGAGCAAGCCATGCGCCTGCTCAACAAGGACGGCATCCTGGTCAGCGCTTCGTGCTCGATGCACCTGCCCGAAGACGACCTGCAGAACATCCTGCTGACCAGCGCCCGCCACCTGGACCGCAACATCCAGCTGCTGGAACGTGGCGGCCAGGGTCCTGATCACCCGGTGCACCCGGCGATTCCTGAAACCCGCTACATCAAGAGCATCACCTGCCGACTGCTGCCAAACAGCTGATCGCTCCCTGCTTGTAGGAGCGAGCCTGCTCGCTCCTACAACAGACTCAGAAAGGTCCCGCACCCGCCTGCATTGACTTTCCTCTTCATCAAATCAACCCTCGGCCACTCCTCACGGACCGAGAGCGTTGCTTGATGACCCACGCCATATACACCAAAGAAAAGTCGTCGATCATCCTGTTGTTGATGACCATGACGCTGCTGGGTGTTTTCCCGCTGGACGTGGTGCTCCCGTCCTTTCCCGATCTCGCTGACTACTTCCAGACCTCACCGTCCGAAATTGCCTTGTCCGTCAGCGTATTCGCCATTGGTCTGGCGTTGTCCGTGGTGCTGGTCGGGCCGCTGTCAGATTTGTGGGGGCGCAAAAAACTGCTGCTGGCCGGTATCGCCATCGCGGTGGTCGGTGCGACGGGCTGCCTGGCTTCCAGCGAATACAGCTGGTTTCTGGTCTTTCGCGTAATTCAGGCGGCGGGTTGCGGATCTTTTGTGCTGTCACAGGCGCTGGTTCAGGATTTGTTCGTCGGCAAGGAACAGGAGCGAATAAGGATCTGGATGGTGACAGGCGGCGGGGTGTTCATTTCGATATCGCCGCTGCTCGGGACCTGGTTGCAATTGCATCTGGGCTGGCAGGGCAGCTTTTACGTGTTTATCACGCTGGCCGTCATTGTCTGGCTAAAAACCTGCTTCCTGCTCAAGGAAGCCCCGCACAGTAGTACTCCATCGCCCGGTCGTTTTTTCAGTGCCTATTGGCGGGTGTGCTCCGATGCACGCTTCATGGGCTATTGGCTGATTTCAGCCCTGGCCTTTGCCTGCCATTTTTCGTTTATCGTCATTTCGCCCATCATTTTCATGGAGCATCTGGCGCTCTCGGCCTACGAGTTCGCCTGGGCGTTGTTGCTGTATGGCGTGGCCTATGTGTTTGGCGGATTTATCGCCAGCGTCCTGCATCGGCGCCTGCAGGCCAATACGCAGATTGTGATTGGCCTCGGGCTGATCGCGCTGTCAGGGTTGGTCATGCTGTGGTTGGCGGATCAGTTCGGCCTCTCTGCTACCGTGGTGCTGATACCCATGCTGATTTGTACGGCCGGCACCACCATTGCCAGGCCTATCGCCAACTCCAAAGCCATGAGTCTCTATCCACAGGATGCCGGCACGTCTACCTCGGTCGGCGGCGTGATGATTTTCATGTGCGGTGGTGTGATCAGCGTGGTGATCAATCTCGCGCCCGAGGACCTGACCACTGCGCTCGCCTTGTGCTTCTTGACGTTGAGTGCCGCGGGTCTTGGCTTGAATGCACTGATCACACGGGGGCACCAGGCGCTGAAGGTGGGCTGATAACTGCCAGTCGTTCACCCAATTCGTACCCGGCCACGTCCACCTCAAGGACCTCGGCCAACTGGTTGCTCGCGGCATCCAGTGAATCACAATGCTGCTCCGCTTAAGTGAACAGCATTGCGGCCATGTGCCGGGATTTTCAGTTGAGGACAAACACTTTCAGCCGATCATCTACGACTGCGAGTCTGCCGCGATTCCAGCTCCACGCCGTCGACCTGCAGGGTCTTGTAGCGTTGGCGCACCGCTTTGATCTTGCCCTCGCGAATCTGCGTGATCAGCCCTGACGCATCGGTGATGCCAGAGAGCAAGCCCTCCACCTGCCATGCACCCTTGCCCTGGCCTTCACGGGCATACAGCATTGCCGAAGATGCCCAGCTCTGCTTTTCGATCAGCAGCACTTCATCGATGCCATCCTCGTCCAGGTCCACCGCCCAGGCCGCGCAGCCGGGAGGGTTGCACTCGCCCCTGGTGGTCAGCAACTCGATCAGTTGCTTGCTGTTATCGGGGACCGGGCCCAGCCAGTACAACTTCGGCGTCAGATAATCGACCGGCTGGTCCTTGATCGAAACCGCCTCCAGCATTTCCAGCAGCTGCACCCTGCCCGGCTCATCCAGGATCTGCCCCTGACGCACCTGCGCAAGCAACCCGTCGAACTGCTCCCGGCCGGGGGCGCCCAGGCGCTGGCGCAGGCTCCTGGCATCGAACTCGGCCACCGGCGTACGCCCGCTCAATAGGCGCTGCACCTGATTGTGGGCACTGAAGGCCTGCGGGTCGAGCAGCGGGCTGAACATCAACAACAGCACCACAAAGCTCAACAGGGCGACCCAAGGGTTGCTGCGGCTCAGGCTGGCAAGCCACACCGACTGCCTGGCAAATACCGCCCACAACGCCGCGAGGCTGTGCACCAGGGCCACAACCACCAGCAGCATGGCCAGAAAGCGCGATGGGGTCAGGCCGTATTGATCAATCCGTAGCCAGCTCGAATACCCCCCCATCACCACCAGCAACGGCAGGCAGCACAGGCTGGCGTTGATCAGGATTTTCAGCGGTTTGGCGTAGACGGCATCGTGCTCGCCGTCCTGGAACACACCATTGAGTAAAAACAGATTGCTCGCCGCCAGGCACAGCAAAATATGCGTCGAGTAACCGGTGCTCCAGATCGGCTGCAGGCCGGTAATCGCAAGGGCCAGAGTGAAGAACACGGTGATCAGCGCACAAAGGGGCAGCAGGTAGCGGCACACCGTCAGCAGCACGCCGCGCAGCAGGCCAATGACCTTTTCGTTTTCGCGGCCCATGCGCATGCCCAGCGAGAAAAACAGCGGCAGGCTGAAGCAGAGGAAGTACGACGAGGTGAACAGCTCAGCCAGCTGAGGCATGCCGAGAATACTGAACAGACGGCCACACAGCCACAGCAACAGGCTGAAGGCCAGGGTCACCAGCAGCGCCAGCAGCACGATAAAAGCGTTGTTCCAAGCGTGCCGGAACAGGTCCGGATAACGTGGGCGGTTGCCTTCGCGGGTTGGCCAACTGAGGACGAACGCGGTGCCGATATAGGCCAGCACCGTCGCCGTAAAAGGCCAGAACATCCACAACCAGCCGTAGGCATCGCGGATAAATACCCAGCTGGAGAACCCGGCCATCAGCAAACTGAAACCCGTCACCAAGACCCAGGTACCACGCTCGCGCACGGCACTGCCGAGCAATTGCAGGTTGCCCCCCGCTACCAGGGCCAAGGTGCAGGCGAAGGTGGAAAGCCCAGGCTGGCGATAGAACAGGCTGCCGCTGAGCAGCAGCCCCTGGACCAAGGCGATGGCGATATAGAACAACAAGGAGCGGTTCAGCGCAGGCATTGCAAATCCTTTTGTGGGGTCGGGCAGCACTAGCAGACCGTCGTCATGGTGTTACGGCGCAGCAGAGTCGCCAGGCACAGGCCGATCAGAAACAGGCCGAGGGAGAACGCCAGGGTCGGTCCGGCAAAAAACACCAGGGCATCCCAACCGCCCTTGAGCGGGTCATGGTAGGTGGTCCAGACTTTTAACAGGGCCTGGGCGATCCAGGGCAATGGCAAGGCCAACGCCACCCACAGCGCAGAATCGAAAAAGCGTCGCCAAAAGTGGGCGAGCCCCGGCAACGCAGCCGCGCTGAGCACGGTCAGCAGCGTCAACCCCGCCACCACACTGCCCAGTACCACCAAGGTCAACGGCAGCCCGCGACAGGCCAGGACCAGACCCGCCACCACCAAAGCCAGGGCAGCGGACGCCAACCAGGTGCGCCATTGGCCTCGACGCTCAGGCAGCAGTTGCAACAGAGTGCCGCCCATCAGCAGGCCCGCGCAGATCTCGGCCATTGCCCCAGACAAACGATTGGAGAGCACAACGCTCATCAGCAGCAGGCCCTGGACCAGCCCCACGACCAGGTAAAACCTCAAGGTTCGAAGCAGTGCAGACATTCCAGTTCCATTGGAGAGTGATCGAAGGGCGCGCAGTCTACCTCAGCACCCCGTCGCCCGGCAGCAGGCAATCGCACGCCGCGAGCGGCTACAACGTTCCTTCCTGACGCCAGCGGTGTAGAATCGAATGATTCATCGCCAGTCATCCCCCGGCGGGTTTATGAGCTCGAGGCCCAAGCAAGCGGCGATCCCGCGACGCGAGTGGCAACTTTCGGACACACGGCCATTTCTGAGTGTTCCCAAGGTCAATAGAAGCTCACTCCCCTTTTGATACCTGCTTAGCCGCCCGGAGTGCTCCATGCCTGATTACCGCTCGAAAACATCCACCCATGGCCGCAACATGGCCGGCGCCCGCGCACTGTGGCGCGCTACGGGGATGAAAGATGACGACTTCAAAAAGCCGATCATCGCCATTGCCAACTCGTTCACCCAATTCGTACCGGGCCACGTCCACCTCAAGGACCTCGGCCAACTGGTCGCCCGCGAGATCGAACGTGCTGGCGGCGTCGCCAAGGAATTCAACACCATCGCGGTCGATGACGGCATCGCCATGGGTCATGACGGCATGCTGTATTCGCTGCCGAGCCGCGAGATCATCGCCGACTCCGTCGAGTACATGGTCAACGCCCACTGCGCCGACGCCATCGTGTGCATCTCCAACTGCGACAAGATCACCCCTGGCATGCTGATGGCCGCCCTGCGCCTGAACATCCCGGTGATCTTCGTCTCCGGCGGCCCGATGGAAGCCGGCAAGACCAAACTCGCCAGCCACGGCCTCGACCTGGTCGACGCCATGGTCATCGCCGCCGACTCCAGCGCCTCTGACGAGAAAGTCGCCGAGTACGAGCGCAGCGCCTGCCCGACCTGCGGTTCGTGCTCCGGCATGTTCACCGCCAACTCGATGAACTGCCTGACCGAAGCCCTCGGCCTGGCACTGCCGGGTAACGGTTCGACACTGGCCACCCACAGCGACCGTGAACAACTGTTCCTGCAAGCCGGCCGCACCATCGTCGAACTGTGCAAACGCTACTACGGCGAGAACGATGAGTCGGTGTTGCCACGCAACATCGCCAACTTCAAGGCGTTCGAAAACGCCATGACGCTGGACATCGCCATGGGCGGTTCGACCAACACCATCCTGCACCTGCTGGCCGCCGCCCAGGAAGCCGAGATCGATTTCGACCTGCGCGACATCGACCGTCTTTCCCGCCACGTTCCGCAACTGTGCAAAGTCGCGCCAAACATCCAGAAATACCACATGGAAGACGTGCACCGCGCCGGCGGGATCTTCAGCATCCTCGGTTCCCTGGCCCGTGGCGGCTTGCTGCACACCGACCTGCCGACCGTGCACAGCAAGACCATGGCCGACGCTATCGCCAAGTGGGACATTACCCAAACCACTGACGAAGCGGTGCACCACTTCTTCAAGGCCGGGCCTGCGGGTATCCCGACCCAAACCGCGTTCAGCCAGTCGACCCGTTGGGAAACCCTCGACGACGACCGTGAAAACGGCTGCATCCGCAGTGTCGAACACGCCTACTCGCAAGAAGGCGGCCTGGCCGTGCTGTACGGCAACATAGCCCTCGACGGCTGCGTAGTGAAAACCGCCGGTGTCGACGAGTCGATCCACGTCTTCGAAGGCAACGCGAAGATCTTCGAAAGCCAGGACAGCGCCGTGCGCGGCATCCTTGCTGATGAAGTGAAAGAAGGCGATATCGTTATCATTCGCTACGAAGGTCCGAAAGGCGGTCCGGGCATGCAGGAAATGCTCTACCCGACGTCCTACCTGAAATCCAAAGGCCTGGGCAAAGCCTGCGCCTTGCTCACCGA
Organism: Pseudomonas sp. CVAP#3; assembly: GCF_018986375.1. Classification (NCBI taxonomy): domain Bacteria; kingdom Pseudomonadati; phylum Pseudomonadota; class Gammaproteobacteria; order Pseudomonadales; family Pseudomonadaceae; genus Pseudomonas; species Pseudomonas sp. CVAP#3. The sequence goes on along the minus strand of NZ_JAHMSC010000013.1, from coordinate 61,995 downwards.
CGGTCGTTTCTCCGGCGGCACTTCGGGTCTGTCCATCGGCCACGCTTCGCCAGAGGCCGCTGCTGGCGGTGCAATCGGGCTGGTACGGGACGGCGACAAGGTGTTGATCGACATTCCGAACCGCTCGATCAACCTGTTGGTTAGCGACGAAGAACTGGCTGCGCGCCGCGTAGAGCAAGACAAGAAAGGCTGGAAACCGGTTGAAGTGCGTCCACGTAAGGTGACCACCGCACTGAAAGCCTACGCCTTGCTGGCGACCAGCGCCGACAAGGGCGCTGTACGTAACAAAGCGATGCTCGACGGGCTGTAATGCTTAACCGTTGAACACAAAAATGCCCCGCCAAGTGCGGGGCATTTTTTTGCGTTTCAGAAGACCCTGTGGGCGCCTAAAGCTGTGCAGCCTCAGCAAGGCTCACGGCATGCGCTCGCCCAACTGCCCCCGCAGGAAGCGATACAGTCCCTCGGCGCTCTTGCGATAACCATCCGCGGTCAGGTGCACCAGATCATTGCGGGCCAGCTCATTGGCCTGCCACTGGCTGATGGAGCAATCGCCGCCCATGAAGGCCTGCCAGTCCCAGAACAGCGCGCGATTGCGCTGCGCCACGGCTTTCTGGATCTGGATGACCTGTCGCAAGGGCTGCGGCTGCGCGGAAGCGCAGGCACTCGCGCCACGGTGCTTGATGGAGTCCGGCGCACCGACCAGCAGAATCACGGCCTTGGGCAAGGTTTTACGCAACAGGGTGATTTTGTCCTGCAACTGGCTCCGGTATTTATCCAGATCCAGGTCGTCGTCGAAGGCCTCGTTGGTGCCGTAGGCCAGGATGACCATGTCCGGGCGCAACGCCTTGAGGGTGTCCGGCCAATCGGCCTGCCACTTGTCCAGCACGTCCAGCCGGGCACCGTTGATGCCCAGCGCCGAATAAATCACCCCGGAGCTCTTCTGCCCGAGGATATTCCAGCCACCCAGGGCCAGTCCCTCAGTATGGGTGACACTCATTTCCACTGGCAGCGTCACGTTGTTGAACGGCGGGCTGAAGCGCCACTGCCCGCCCGTGGCCGCAAGCATGCGACTGGCCTGAGTGAGATTGGTCTGGGCCTTGAGGCTGCTGTTGGCAGTCGCCTGATAGAGCGCTGAAATCCGGTACTGCTGGAGACTGCCTTCGCGCTCGGCGATCTGCACCTTGGCCCCCGGGGTCATCGGTAACGACAAGTAACCGCCCAGTGGGAACTGAGTACTTTGTTGATTACGCGCCGAGACCAGCGACCACTGACGATTGGCGGCGGTGAGGATGACGCGTTCATAGCGCGTGCCGGGCACAGGCGTTGCGGCGACAAACCCTATCCCGCCATCACCGTACTGGGCCTGCAACAACCGCCGCACCTCACCACTGAACAGATCGGCCGCCGTGTGGGAGTCGCCCAACTGCACAATGGTGATCGGCGTGCGATCCGCCGTATTGAACTTGCGCGCCAGTGCCACCAGGTTCGGATCGCCGCCCCCCACCGGCACGACGTTCTTCGAGGTGTAGCCAGGTTTTTTCGGCGCAGACGCCGGTGTGGCCTGGACCTCGGTCGTGGGGCTGCAACTGCTCAGCAGAGTAATGCTCAACAACAGCGCAATGCCGTGCAGTCGCCGCATATCAGTGCTCCGTCAATTGTTGGCTGGGAAAGTTGATCAGCGACAACACGCGTTCGGCGATCAGCCTTTGCCCGGTCGGCGTGAAATGGATGCCGTCATCGACCCGGGTCTTGACCTTCCGGCTACCGTCGACCGTCAGGTAATAGGAGAACTCATCGGTTTGATAGCCCAGAATCTCGTTGGCCGACACAAAGTGCTGATGGTAGGCCGCAAGCTGGCTTTTGTAGAGCCCGTTCAGGTAGGCCATGGCCGTCGACAGCTTGGCCTTCTCCATGTTCGGCGGGCCGACCCAGATCACCTGTACCCGGTGCGCGCGGGCAGAGTCGAGAATGGAGTCGATACGCTGACGATAGGCCACTTCCCATTCGGGGGTCTTGAAGCGCAAGAATGGTTTGTGCTTGCCTTCGGGCATGTCCCAGGGATCGTTGGGGCCGAGGAACATCACCATCAGGCGAATCTTCGGGTGGCCCTGCAAGGTGCTTTCGATGGTCTTCGGCCAGTTGAAGAAGCTCGGGTAGGCCAGCCCGGTACTCTGCCGGCTCAGGTTGATGCTCTTGACCTTGTAACGCTTGAGCAGGGTGTTCGCCATATGCGGGGCGACCCCTTGCATCAGCGAGTCACCGACAAAAAGCACCTCGTCACCGAGCGCCAGCGTCGCCATCAGCGGAGTGACCGGCGCGCCGTCAACGGGCGGCGCAGGCTTCACCGCGGGATCAGTCACGACCTGGGGCGGAGCTTCTACCGATTTCGCTGCCTGTTCGAGTGTCGGCAATGGCGCGAGCGTCTCGCCAAGCGGTTCCTCTTCATTTACTGCAGCTTGAGCCTGATCGATCAGTTTGACGTCATCCAGGCCCTCAAGCCGGGCGATGAAACCTGACCGCGCATCCGCCAGCGTCTGGTTCAACTGAGCCCCGAAACGCCACTGCGGATTCTGCGCCAGGCCGGGAATCTCGCAGCCATCGTGATACTTCTGCTGACAGTACAGACGAATCGAGTCCTGGTTGAACCAAAACAGCAGCGCGCTGATGACGAGGATCGCATACAGCACTTTGAGTGCGCCGCTCAGGTTCGTGGACAGTGGCGATGCGTTAGAAACTGGCATAGATAAACCCCGGTACGCCCGATGGAGAAGCAAAGATAACCACGCAAATAAACAGCCCCAACGGCACTGGATACAGCAGCCATGGCAACCGGACAGTGGCGTCGAACAACCGACGCGTCAGCGCCACAATCTGTGGATAGATCGCCACGAACAGCAGGCAGCCCAACAATGAAAGACCATTGCTGACCAGCCCCGCCCGCGACATCCCGCCCAGACCGCCGAGCATCTCGATGGCATCGCCAAGGGATGCACAACGGAAGAAGATCCAGGCAAAAGCCACATAGTGGAAGGTCAACAACCGCGCCAGCAGATCGGCCCCCAGCCAGGTCGGACGCTCCGGCAGCCAGTGGCTGAAGAGTTTGTACAGCGCCAGTCCCACGCCATGCAGTGCACCCCAGATGATGAAATTCACACTGGCGCCGTGCCACAGCCCGGAAATCAGCATGGCCAGCAGCATGTTCAGATTGCCGCGCCAGACCCCACGGCGATTGCCACCGAGCGGGATGTACACGTAGTCACGGATAAACGTCGACAGACTGATGTGCCAGCGCCCCCAGAATTCCTTGAGGTTACGCGCGGTGTACGGGAAGTTGAAGTTCAGCGGCAAACGGAAACCCAGCAACAAGGCAATACCCGTCACCAGGTCGGTGTAGCCGCTGAAGTTGAAGTAAATCAGGAACGAATAACCGTAAACGCTGCGCAAGATCTGCTCGGCCGAAAAGCTGACGGACGACTCGAACACCGGGTCGACCCATTCGTTGGCCAGCCAGGAACTGAGGAAGAACAGCTTGACCACCGCCAGCGCAATCAGCCCCAACGCCCGTTGCGGTTCCAGCACCTGCCGGGCTTGCGTTGGGCGAATCTGCGGCAGCATGTCGGTGGCCCGGTTCACGGGACCGGCGATCAGGCTCGGGAAAAACGCCAGGTACAACGCCAGGTCAAAAGGCGAACCTGGTTTTAGCTCGCCACGGTTGATCGACACCAGGTAGCTGACCGAGTGAAAGGTGTAAAACGACAGTCCGACCGGCAGCAACACTTCCAGCAGCGGCAGCGAGACTTCAAGCCCAAGCTGAGCGAAGGCGCTTTGCACCGTACTGGTAAAGAAGTCCTGGTACTTGAACAGGTAAAAGCAGCCGAGCACCAGTAACAACATCAACCCGCTGACGAATGAGCGCCCCGGAAAACGTTCACTCAGCAACCCGAGCAGGTACACCAGTGCGGTGTAGCCCAGCAGGATGTAGAGGAAGTCCAGACTGAAACTGGCGAGGATCGCGTAACTGGCGGCCAGCAACAGTACGTTCTGTAGACGCGTACTCCAGCACACAGACCAGTAAACGAGGAAAAAAAGGATGAAACACAAGCCGAATTCAATCGAGAGATAGCTCACAGCGTAGTCCATTACGTACAGCAGAAATCCAAGCCCGGCACTGAAAAACAGGCCGGGACGCAAACGGCCGCGAGTATGGCAGAACGCCTTTAGCCGTCACAAGTTGAAACACTATTACGAATGAACAAAACCCAATTTTACTGAATATCCTCCGGTCAGCCTGGCCGGTTTCGCCACAGCGCCATCGGCTTATTCCAAAAACCACAGTAACCATGCGTTTTAGATATTAATTCATTAGATATCAAGCTGTTAGGCTTTCCGGTTCGCAATCGCCCCGGAACGCGATTGGCACAAGTCTTTTTGGAGCCTCAATGAATCTGCCGCTGATCCTCAATCTGCTGGTGTTCCTCGCCTTGCTGTTCGGCCTGGCGCAAACCCGTCACACCACCTGGAGCCTGGCGAAAAAAGTCCTGGTTGCGCTGGTGCTGGGCGTGGTGTTCGGTGTTGCCCTGCACACTGTTTACGGTGCCGGCAGCCCGGTGCTGAAGGCCTCGATCGGCTGGTTCGATCTGGTCGGCAACGGTTATGTGCAGTTGCTGCAAATGATCGTGATTCCGCTGGTGTTCGCCTCGATCCTCAGCGCCGTGGCTCGTCTGCACAACGCATCGTCGCTGGGCAAGATCAGCTTCCTGACCATCGGCACCCTGCTGTTCACCACCGCCATTGCGGCGCTGATCGGCATTGGCCTGACCAACCTGTTCGGCCTGACCGCAGAAGGTCTGGTGGCCGGCACCCAGGAAATGGCTCGCCTGCAAACCATTCAAACCGACTACGCGGGCAAGGTCGCTGACCTGAATGTCCCGCAGTTGCTGTTGTCCTTCATCCCGCAGAACCCGTTCGCCGATCTGGCCCGGGCCAAGCCGACTTCGATCATCAGCGTGGTGATCTTCGCCGCATTCCTCGGGGTCGCGGCGCTGCAACTGCTCAAGGATGACGTCGAAAAAGGTCAGAAAGTGCTCAACGCCATCGACACCCTGCAAGCCTGGGTGATGCGTCTGGTGCGTCTGGTGATGAAGCTGACCCCGTACGGCGTATTGGCGCTGATGACCAAAGTGGTTGCCGGTTCCAACCTGCAGGACATCATCAAGCTCGGCAGTTTCGTGGTGGTGTCCTATATCGGCCTGGGCCTGATGTTCGTGGTTCACGGCCTGTTGGTGTCACTGGCCGGGATCAACCCGCTGCGCTTCTTCCGCAAAGTCTGGCCGGTGCTGACCTTCGCCTTCACCAGCCGCTCCAGCGCCGCGAGCATTCCGCTGAGCATCGAAGCACAAACCCGTCGCCTGGGCATTCCTCAATCCATCGCCAGCTTCGCCGCCTCGTTCGGCGCGACCATCGGCCAGAACGGCTGTGCCGGTCTTTACCCTGCGATGTTGGCGGTCATGGTTGCACCGACCGTGGGCATCAACCCGCTCGATCCGCTGTGGATCGCGACCTTGGTAGCGATTGTGACCTTGAGTTCGGCAGGCGTTGCCGGTGTCGGCGGTGGCGCAACCTTCGCCGCGCTGATCGTACTGCCGGCCATGGGCTTGCCGGTGTCACTGGTGGCGCTGCTGATCTCGGTTGAACCGCTGATCGACATGGGCCGTACCGCCTTGAACGTCAGTGGTTCGATGACTGCCGGTGCGATTGCCAGCCAGATCATGCAGCAGACCGACAAAGAACTGCTGGATGCGGATGAGCATGAGGAACTGGCTCAGGCGTAAACCGCACTGATCGTTCCCACGCTCTGCGTGGGAATGCCTCTAAGGACGCTCCGCGTCCAGTGACGCAGAGCGTCACGGGCTGCATTCCCACGCGGGAGCGTGGGAACGATCTCATGCTTTTAGGCTCGCTCCCAAACCTCGAAGCTATAGGCTGGTTTATCACCCTCAGCCGGATTCGGGACATTCGACACCAGCTTCCACTGTTCCAGATCAAACTCCGGAAACCACGCATCACCCTCAGGGCTTAGCGCCACGCGAGTCAGGTACAGCCGATCGGCCTGTGCCAGGCCTTGCGCATACAACTGCGCGCCGCCAATCAGCATCAACTCATCGACGCCCTGCTCCAGCGCCCATTCCTGCGCCCGAACCACCGCTGCTTCCAGCGACGGATAGACTTCCGCGCCTTCAAGTTGCAGGTCGGTCTGACGACTGACCACGATGTTCAACCGGCCGGGCAACGGGCGACCGAGCGAATCCCAGGTCTTACGACCCATGATGATCGGCTTGCCCAGCGTGGTGGCCTTGAAGTACTTGAAATCCCCCGGCAAGTGCCAGGGCATGCTGTTGTCGACGCCGATCACACGGTTTTCACCGAGGGCTGCGATCAGGCTGAGGGGGAGAGTTTTTTTCATGCCGGCGAGGATACCAGAGCCTCGCTTACCCCGATAAGCGCCACAGCGGTTATGCTCAGCGTTCATTTGAGCGACGGGATGCCGCGTGACTGAACTGACCACACTGCAAACACTTTGGCTGACCGAAACCATCCGCCTGCGTGAGGAACACGCAGGCCCACTGGAAGACCAGGAAGCCAACCGTCTGGCCCGCAGCGCGGGCGGCGACCTGCCGACCCGCATCAAGGCCCGCGCCTTGTGGCTCGCCGAGCGCGATGGCTTGACCAGCGCTTTGCACCATTGGCTGCAAGGCGCGCGACTGGCGCTGATCGTACTGGCCGTACTGGCAATCGTCAGCGGCGCCGGCCTGGCGTTCGCCGCGCTGAGCGACGGCCAGACACCGGTCAACGTGTTCTGGGCCCTCGGCAGCCTGCTGGGGCTGAACCTGATTCTGCTGCTGAGCTGGGCCTCGGGCCTGATATTCGCTGGCGATTACGGCGCCACCCTCGGGCGTTTGTGGTTGTGGCTCAGCGAAAAACTCGCCCGTGACGCCAAAGCCGCGCAACTGGCGCCGGCCCTGCTGCTGTTGCTGCAACGGCAGAAACTCAATCGCTGGGTACTCGGCGTGCTGGTCAACGGCTTGTGGCTGCTGGCGATGCTCAGTGCGCTGGCGATTCTGCTGACGCTGATGGCCACTCGGCGCTACGGTTTCGTCTGGGAAACCACGATTCTCAGCGGCGACACGTTCGTGGTCATGACCCAGGCGCTTGGCGCTCTTCCGGCACTGCTCGGCTTCAGCGTGCCGACCGTGGAGATGATCCGCGCCAGCGGCGACACCGCACTGAATATCGAAAGCGCCCGGCAAGCCTGGGCCGCATGGCTGGTGGGCGTGTTGCTGGTGTACGGCGTATTGCCGCGCTTGCTGCTCGCGCTGTTCTGCCTGTGGCGCTGGACAACCGGGCGTGCGGCATTGCATCTGGACCTGAACCTGCCCGGCTACGCGCCGTTGCGTGAACAACTGATGCCGAGCAGCGAACGCCTCGGCGTCAATGATGTCGCACCCGAGCGCCTGCATCAGGTCGAAGGCGGCGCCAGCGCGCTGGACAGCGACGGTGCGTTGCTGGTGGCCATCGAACTCGACGACCAGCGCCCATGGCCGCCGCAACTGCCGAAGAACGTCAAGAACGCAGGCATCCTCGACAGCCGCGAGTCCCGACAAAAGTTGCTGGAACAGCTGACCCGTTTCCCGCCGGAACGCCTGGCCATTGCCTGCGACCCTCGGCGCTCGCCGGATCGCGGCAGCCTGGCGTTGATCGCCGAACTCGCCCGCAGCGCCAGCGCGACACGGATCTGGCTGCTGCAAGCGCCGCCCGGTCAGGCACTCGACGCCGAACGCCTCGGCGACTGGCACACCGCGCTGCAACAGTTGGCGTTGCCGTTCGCTGACTGCGCGCCGATGAACTGGCTGGAGTCGGGTCATGACTGAATCAAAAAAGACGCCGCTGAAGCTCGCCGTGGTCGGCCACACCAACGTCGGTAAAACCTCATTGCTGCGCACCCTGACCCGCGACGTCGGTTTCGGCGAAGTCTCCCATCGTCCGAGCACCACCCGGCATGTCGAGGGCGCTCGGTTGTCAGTGGACGGCGAGGCCTTGCTTGAGCTTTACGACACGCCAGGGCTGGAAGACGCTATCGCCCTGCTCGATTACCTGGAGCGGCTGGAACGCCCCGGTGAACGCCTCGACGGTCCGGCGCGGCTGGCGCGTTTCCTCGACGGCAGCGAGGCGCGTCAACGTTTCGAACAGGAAGCCAAAGTACTGCGGCAACTGCTGGCGTCCGACGCTGGCCTCTATGTGATCGACGCCCGCGAGCCGGTGTTGGCCAAGTACCGCGATGAACTGGAAGTGCTGGCCAGTTGCGGAAAACCGCTGCTGCCAGTGCTGAATTTCGTCAGCAGCGCCAACCACCGCGAGCCGGATTGGCGCGACGCCCTGGCCCGTTTGGGGCTGCATGCGCTGGTGCGTTTCGACAGCGTGGCGCCGCCCGAAGATGGCGAGCGCCGGCTCTATGAAAGTCTCGCGCTGCTGATGGAAAGCGCACGCGCTCAGCTTGAGCGATTGATCATCGACCAACAGGCCCAACGCGCAGCCCGCCAGCAAAGCGCGGCACGTTTGATCGCCGAACTGCTGATCGATTGCGCCGCCTGCCGACGCAGCGTGGTCAGTGATGCCGCACAGGAACAGCAGGCCATCAGCGAACTGCGCAAAGCCGTTCGCCAACGTGAACAACGCTGCGTCGAGGCGCTGCTCAAGCTGTACGCCTTCCGCTCACAGGACGCCGCCGCCAGCGATTTGCCGCTGCTGGATGGTCGCTGGGGCGATGATTTGTTCAACCCTGAAACCCTCAAGCAATTGGGCGTACGCGTCGGCGGCGGGATCGCCGCTGGCGCGGCGGCCGGTGCCGGCGTGGATTTGCTGGTAGGTGGCCTGACCCTCGGCGCGGCGGCGCTGGCTGGGGCGATTGCCGGCGGCGCCCTGCAAACGGCGCGCGGTTACGGCAGCCGCTTGCTGGGCAAAATCAAAGGCCAGCGTGAGCTGACCGTTGACGACAGCGTGCTGCGTTTGTTGGCGTTGCGTCAGCGGCAACTGGTGCAAGCCATGAACCTGCGCGGACACGCGGCGATGGACAGCATCCAGGTCGCCACACCGCAGGACAAGAGCTGGCGCGAAGGCAAACTGCCGGAGGCGCTGACCAAGGCGCGGGCCCATCCGCAGTGGTCTTCGCTCAATTCTCATGCACGGTTGAGCCAGGCGGAACGCCAGGAGCAGGTAGAGGTGTTGGCGGGCAAAGTGCTGGAATGACCGTTTCCACGTGCCGCAAAGGAATGCAGCCGTGACGCTTCGCGTCACTGGACGCAGAGCGTCCCTTGAGGCATTCCCACGCGGGAGCGTGGGAACGATCATTCCAGCCAAACTTCAAAAACTCCTTGGCCAATAACCTGACAAGACCCCGGTCCTTCCTGTCTGCCCGCCCGTCATTATTCACGTCCGAACTCAAGATCAACTCCAGAATCCCGTCGTTATCAAGGTCACGTGCAACGGCTTTGTAGACCGTTATCGCCCCTTCACGAAAGTACATCCACACCGACTCAGGCGTACCGTCACCCGTGCGGTTATCAGCGAGGATGTGCAGGTAGCGCTCTGCCTCATTCGTCTTGTGCCAGCCGAGCTTTAAAAAAGCCTGGGCGAACTTGCGAAGGGGCAGAGAATCAGTCCCTGTGTCACGGATTGTCTCCTCCCGATACACCACTGCATCCGCATAAAATTGAAAGTGAACGGCGTCCACCGCTCCCCTTTCGCTACTGTCCCAAGCAATCACTTTTACGTAACGCATCCATGCGCTCCCTTCTCAAACGACCAACCTAAATCCTTGCAGCAAGGCGGTCCATGCCTCGTTTCGCTATTGGTCGTGAGATAGCTCAACGGACGTCGAGCGCCACAACGCCGGTGCTACGCAATAACCTGTAGGCTTTCGCCTTCAAGACCTCAAGATCAATCACCGGCACCCACAGCTCTTTCGCCTGCTCGTCCCACTGGCGCATCCGCAGGCTGATCGCACACAACGGATCGCGCTCAAACGCCTGTGCCTCTTCAGCCGTCATTATCCCGCCCTGATATTCCAGCGTGCGCCGACTGGCCTCGCTCAAGCGTTCGTAATAGCCCGGCTCTTTGAACGTCAGGTAACGCTTGGCCTGAACGTGGTATTCCACCAGCCGCGCCATACGTTCGCCAAAGCCCAACCGACGCAAGTAATCGGCGCCGAGGCATTCATGGCTGACCACGCCAAAGCCGTCCATGCTCTGAGCGTTCTCGGCGCACAGATGCCCGATGTCGTGGAAGAACGCGGCCAGCACCACTTCATCGTCGAAGCCTTCGGCCATGGCCAGTTCGGCGGCCTGGGACATGTGCTCGATCTGCGACACCGGCTCGCCGATGTAGTCGCTGTCACCGAAGCGCTCGTACCAGCCGAATACTTCAGCAACCACCCGTTCGTTGCAGCCCATCAGTGTTCTCCCAGCAAGGTCCTGACGTTATGTTCAGCCATCGCCGGCCCGACGCTCATGCCGACGCCCGTGTGCATCAACGCGGCATGCACGCCCGGTGCAGCCTGCAGGAACGAAAACGGCAACGCTCCAAGAGCGCCATAGACGCCCTGCCACCGCTCGACCACCTGCACCTTGCAGCCCAGGGTTTGCTCGGCCAACTCGATCAGCCAGTTATCGACCTGTTCCGCGTTGAACGGTGAAGGGTCGCTGCCGTAGTCGTGGGAGTCGCCAATGATCAGCTCACCGTGCGGCGTTGGGCTGATCAGCAAGTGAATACCGTGTTCGTGCAAGTGCGGCGCCTCACGCAGAATCTGCGCCTGCACTGGCGCAGCTTCCGGCAAATCGGCAAAGGCGCCGTAATGCACGCAGCTCAAACCGGTGAGCAGCGCATGTTGCAGATTTAGGTTGATTTGCGGTCGCGCGCGGAGCATTTGCAGACGGCAGATCTGCGGTTTGAGTGCAGCAATCGGCTCGGCCAGCAGGGTCTGATAATCGTGGCCGGAGCAGACGATGATCTGCTCTCCCGTGAAGCTGCCGGCGGTGCTGTGCACACGACCGGGTTCGATGTCGCGCACCAGGGTGGAAAAGTGAAACTCCACGCCGAGGTCGCGGCGCAGGTAGTCGATCAACGCTGGAATCGCTTCGCGCGAATACAGTTGCTGGTCATCCAGGCCGTGCAACGCCGCGCGGTGATGACGAAACTGGCCACCGTACACATCGCCCAATGCGGCGCCGCGCAACAGCTCGACGCGGTAACCGTGTTCGATCGCGCGGCCGGCGCAGAAGGCTTCCAGCAGTTGTTCTTCAGCTTCGGTGCGAGCAAACAGATACGAGCCGTTGCGCTTGAGCTGCAAGCCTGCCCGTTGCGCCCATTGGCCCCAGATTTCGCGGCTGGCCCTGGCCAGTTCGAGCATCTGCCCCGGCGGCTGGCCGGTGACCAGCGCCTGGCCAAAGTTGCGCACCGAGGCCCCCAAAGGCGTGGCGCTGCGCTCGAAGACCTTGACCTTGAGCCCGCGCCTGGCCGCGGCATAGGCGTGGGAAAGGCCGAGAATGCCGGCACCGACGATCAGCATGTCGCTGTGGTGAGTCATGTTTCATTTCCTGAACATTTCGTGCGAACGGAAGCGATCCCCTGTGGCGAGGGGGCTTGCCCCCGTTCGACTGCGCAGCAGTCGCAAACCCGGATCACGCATTCCGTCTGAAAAAAACGCGTTGGGCGGGTTTGGGGCCGCTTCGCAGCCCAGCGCGGGCAAGCCCGCTCGCCACAGGGGGGGCGTCAGCTACTTGGCAACCACCTTCTCGGATTTGCCGTCATAGCGTTTGCGCCACTCGCTGAGGATCTCGTCGCGGTTTTTCGAGGCCCAGGCGAAGTCGTTCTTGATCAGGCGTTGTTCGTAGTCAGCCGGCAGTTCGGTCTGCGGCTTGGCGATGCCAGGCTGGGCGAGTACCGCGAAGTTTTCCTTGTACAGCTCCATCGCCGCGGGGCTGGCGGAGAAGTCGGCGAGTTTCTTCGCCGCGTCTTCATGCGGTGTGCCTTTGATCACAGCGGTGGCTTCGATTTCCCAGCCCAGGCCTTCTTTCGGCAAGACAATATCCAGCGGCGCGCCCTGGCGCTTCAACTGCACCGCCGGGTATTCAAACGAGATACCAATCGGGAATTCGCCGGCAGCCGCCAGCTTGCACGGCTTGGAACCGGAGTGAACGTACTGGCCGATGTTCTGGTGCAGTGCGTCCATGTACTGCCAGCCCTGCTGCTCGCCAAAGGTTTGTAGCCAGGCGCTGACATCGAGGAAACCGGTGCCGGACGAGGCCGGGTTCGGCATGACGATCTTGCCTTTGTATTCAGGCTTGGTCAGGTCCTGCCAGCTCACCGGTTTGCTCAGGCCCTGTTTCTCGGCTTCGACGGTGTTGAAGCAAATGGTTGCCGCCCACACGTCCATGCCGACCCAGGCTGGCGGATTGGCGGCGTCGCGGTAGTTGCCGCCGATCTTGCCGAGGTCCTTCGGTGCGTAGCTTTGCAGCATGCCTTGCTGATCGAGAATCGCCAGGCTGGACGCCGCCAGGCCCCAGACGACGTCAGCCTGCGGGCGGGCTTTTTCGGCCAGCAGTTTGGCGGTGATGATCCCGGTGGAATCGCGCACCCACTTGATCTCGACGTCAGGATTAGCCTTTTCGAATGCTTCTTTGTAGGTCTTCAGTTGTTCGGCTTCGAGGGCGGTGTAGACCGTCAACTCGGTTTTCGCCGCGAAGGCGTTCAGGCTGAAAGCAGTGAGGACAGCAGCGGCCAGGGCCATAGGCTTGAACATGTCTTTTTCCTTTTGTTTACCGGCAGTTGAGTTCAGGTTTGCGGGATTGGAAATCAGTTGCCGGGCGTGGTTTGCCGCCAGGCTTGGGAGCGGCGCAGCAAGCCGCGCGACGCCCAGGCCAGGAGCAGGGAAACGCCCGCCGAGGTGAACAGAATCAGGGTCGACATAGCCGCTGCGCCGCCGACGTTGCCGGCGTCGTCCATGTTCAGCACTGCCACCGCCGCAAGGATGGTGTCGGGGCTGTAGAGGAAAATCGCTGCCGACACCGTGGTCATCGCCGAGACGAACAGGTAGCGCACGATGTCCAGCAGCGCCGGCAGGCAGATCGGCACGGTGACGCGCAGGTAGTGGCGGTACAGCGGCGCCTTGAGCGACAGCGCAGCGGCTTCGAATTCGGCGTCGAGCTGACGCAGCGCGGTGGTGGCGGTCATTTGCGCGGTGGTCAGATAGTGCGCAATGGTGCACACCACCAGCAGGGTCATGGTCCCGTAGAACACATGCAGCGGGTTGCCGCTCAGGTTGAAGAAGAACACGTAGCCCAGGCCCAGCACCAACCCCGGCACCGCCATCGGCACGAAGCTGAGCATCCGCAGCGCCAGGTTCAAGCCGCGCTGGCCGCGGGTTTTCTCCATCAGATAGGCGCCGGTAAAAATCAAACCGCTGCCGATCAACGCCGTGCACAAGGCCATCTTCACGCTGTTGCCGTAGGCCAGCCAGCCACCACCAGCGGTGTCGCCAAACTGGTAGTGATTGAGCGACAGCGACAGGTTGTACGGCCAGAACTTCACCAGCGACGAGTACACCGCCATGCCGAACACCAGCAGCAGCGCGGCGCAGATCAGCAACACGATGGTCAGGTAGCAACCGTCCCGCAGCCGCGACGGTGCCGGTTGGAAGACTTGCGCCCGCCCGCTCATGGTGTCGCCGTGACGACGACGCAACCACGCGTCGACGCCGAAGCTGAACAGTGCCGGCAGCAGCAACACCATGCCGATCAGCGCACCGCGACCGAATTGCTGCTGGCCGACCACGGCTTTGTAGGCTTCCAGCGCCAGCACCTGATAATCGCCACCGACCACCACCGGCACACCAAAATCGGTGATGGTCAGGGTGAACACCAGGCAGAACGCGGCGAACACCGCTTGCCGGGTCGCTGGCCAGGTAATGCTACGGAACGCCTTGGCCGGACTGGCGCCCATGCTCGACGCGGCATCGAACAAACGCGCATCGGCCAGGGACAACGCCGAGAGCAGGATCATCAAGGCGTGGGGAAAGGTGTAAATCACTTCGCCGAGGACAATGCCCCAGAAACCGTAGATATTCTCAGGCAGCAGCCCGCGCAACAGGCCCTGGTTGCCGAACAGGTACACGAGTGCAATGCCGGGCAACATCGACGGCGCCATCAATGGCAGCAGCGACATGCCACGCCAGATCGCCTTGCCGGGAATCAGTGTGCGTTGCAGCGCGTAGGCAAACAGGTAGGCCAGCGGTACGACAATGGCCGCCACGCTGAGGGAAACTTTCAGGCTGTTGCCCAGCAACCAGTGAAAGTTGGCGCTGGTCAGCAGTTCGCGGGCGGCAAGCAGACCACCGCCCTGCCCGGCGTCGCTGCTGAAGCCGCGCCAGAAGATCGCCAGCAACGGCATCAACACCGCGACGCTGAGCAGGCACAGCAGCAAGACTTTGCCACCCACCACGAATACCCGGTCGCCTATTTCGGCACGGGAAGTCTGCCGAACCTGCTTGTGCGGTATCGGCAGGGTGATCGGCGTGCTCATCAGGCAAACACCTGCAAACTGCGCGGCGGCAAGGCGACCATGATGTCCTGCGCGCCGAGGCGTGGCATGGCTTCAGGCGCCAGCTCGGCCAGCAGCGCATGACCCGGCAGTTGATTGAGTTCAAAGCTCATCCGGCAGCGATTGCCGAGAAAGGTGATCTCGCGGACCTTGGCCGGGAACAGGTTTTCCTCGTGCACTGGCGGGTTGACGTTGATCGCTTCCGGGCGACAGAACAGCCGGCCCGACGCAGCTTTGCCGGAGTTGTCGGCCAGCCGCACATTCATCCCACCGACTTGCGCGTGGCTGTCGCTGTTGCGCTGGAACGGCAGCCAGTTGCCCTGCCCGACGAACTCGGCAACAAACGGCGTGGCCGGGCGATTATAGATTTCCTGCGGCGTAGCGTACTGCTCGACCTTGCCGTTGTTCATCACGGCAATGCGGTCGGCCATCAGCATGGCCTCGTCCTGGTTGTGGGTGACCATCAAGGTGGTGATGCCGAGGTTGCGCTGCAATTGACGCAACTCGGTGCACAGATGCTCGCGAACCCGGGCGTCGAGGGCCGACATCGGTTCGTCCAGCAGCAACAATGACGGCGCCGGCGCCAGGGCTCGGGCCAGCGCCACGCGTTGTTGCTGACCGCCGGACAATTGGCCGGGGTACTTCTTTTCACTGCCAATCAGGCCCACCAGTTCGAGCATTTGCACGACGCGCTTGCGCACTTCTTCGCGACCACTGCCGGCCAAGCCGTAGGCAATGTTGGCTTCGACGGTGAGGTTGGGGAACAGCGCGTAGGACTGGAACAGAATGCCGTAGTCCCTAGCCTGCGGTGCCAGTAGGGAAACGTTCCGATCACCGAGGAACAACTCGCCGCGATCCTGGCGCTCAAGGCCGGCGATGCAGCGTAGCAAAGTGGTTTTGCCACAACCGGAAGGCCCGAGCAGGCACACCAGTTCACCTGCGGCGACATCCAGCGAAACGTTATCCAGCGCGGTGAAGGCACCGAAGCGTTTCTCGATACCGCGCACCTTCATCGGCGCGCCGGGGAAGACCTGGGCAGTTGCGTTCGGGTGGTTCATGGACGGACCTCATCAAGCAGATGAAGGCCATCCTAGGTGGGTAATGCGTCCGTCCTGTGGCAGCGAGGCAAAAACGGCCGATAGTGGTATTCGGGGATTTGGGTTGTTCGAGACTTCAGGATCTACCGACGGGCACATTGTGGCGAGGGAGCTTGCTCCCGCTGGACCGCGCAGCGGTCCCAAAATCAGAGCAGAGCACTGTCAGGTAAAACGCATTCTCTGGGTTTACGACTGCTGCGCAGCCGAGCGGGAGCAAGCTCCCTCGCCACAGGGTGGGAACGATCATCTCAGGCCGGGGCCATTTCCTGCGCCAGGCCGAGAAACGCCGCCGGCAGGCGTGCGCCTTTGCGTTCTTTGAGGCAGTACAGGTATTCAGGGATCTGCGGCGCGTTTTCGATCGTCAACACCCGCAGTTGCGGGTCATGGGGTACTTCCTGGCGGGCGATGATGCTGATGCCGATGTTGCGCAGCACCGCTTCACGGATCGACTCTCGGCTGCCGATCTCCAGCAACGGGCCGAAACTCACTCCTGCGGTTGCCAGCAACGCTTCAGTCAGACGACGGGTGGTCGAGCCGGCTTCACGCATCAACAGGGTGTGCCCGACCAGCGCACTCAGTGGAACATGATCATGCACCGCCAGCGGATGGTTGCGGTGCACCGCCAACACCAGCGGATCGCTGCCCAGCACGCGGCGGATCAACCGCGAGTCTTCGAGCAATTGCGATGACGCAGCGATGTCGACCCGGTATTCCTCAAGGGACTCGAGCACCTGTTGGGAGTTGCCGATTTCCACCGAGACTTCCACCTGCGGCAGGCGCTCGCGGAAGGTTTTCACCAGATCGAGAATGTAATACGGCGCAGTGGCAGCGATACGCAACGCGCCTTGAACCTGGCCACTGTTACGCAGGAAAAACTCGATATCGGCTTCCTGCTGCAACAGCGTTTTGACCATCGGCAGTAACCGCGCGCCATCCTCGCTGACCGTCAGCCGACGACCACCGCGATAGAACAATTCAACCGAGTACTGACTTTCCAGATGACGAATCTGGGTGGTCACCGTGGGTTGGCTCAGGCCGAGCTTTTTCGCCGCGAGGGTAATGCTGCCCAATCGCGCGACCATGTAAAAAGCCTTCAGCTCGGCACTCAGCACTTAACCCCCGCATCGATTATTTGCGCAACAGGCGCAGACCGTTGAACACCACCAACAAGGCCACGCCCATGTCGGCAAACACCGCCATCCACATGGTGGCGAGACCCACGAAGGTTACCCCAAGAAAGATCGCCTTGATGATCAACGCCAGGGCGATGTTTTGCGTGAGGATATTCGAAGTTTGCCGCGACAGCCGGATAAATGCCGGAATCTTGCGCAGATCATCATCCATCAGGGCGACATCGGCGGTTTCAATCGCGGTATCAGTACCGGCCGCGGCCATCGCAAAACCGATCTGCGCGCGAGCCAATGCCGGTGCATCGTTGATGCCATCGCCGACCATCCCGACTCGATGCCCCTTAGCGTACAAGCCTTCGATAGCCTTGAGCTTGTCGGTTGGCAGCAGGTCACCTCGCGCCTCATCAATACCCACCTGGGCGGCAATTGCTCGAGCGGTGTGCGGGTTGTCGCCGGTCAGCATCAACGTCTTGATGCCCAGTTCATGCAGCTGCCGGATAGCTTCGCGGCTGGAGGCCTTGACCGTATCGGCCACCGCGAACAGTGCCAACGGACCCGAGGTGTCGAGCAACAACACCACGGTCTTGCCCTGTTCTTCGAGGGCAAACAGTTTCTCTTCCAGCGCCGGTGAGCACAGGCCCAGCTCTTCCACCAGGCGGTGATTGCCCAAGTGGTAAACCTGACCATTTATCTCTCCGCGCACGCCCCGACCGGTCAGCGCTTCGAAGTTATCCACAGCGAGCAGCGTCAGCTGCTTATCCACAGCCGCATTGGCGATGGCCAGCGATACCGGGTGATCGGAACGTCCGGCGAGGCTGGCGGCCAGAATCTGCGCGGTGTCTTCGACTGTCGGGTCCAGGGACAGATAATCGGTCTGCACCGGTTTGCCATGGGTGATTGTGCCGGTCTTGTCCAGCGCCAGGTAATCCAGTTCGTGACCACCCTCCAGGTACACGCCGCCCTTGATCAGGATGCCTTTACGGGCCGCCGCTGCCAGACCGCTGACGATGGTCACCGGGGTAGAAATCACCAGCGCGCAGGGGCACGCGACCACCAGTAGCACCAGTGCACGGTAGATCCAGTCGAACCAGGCCGCGCCCATGAACAGTGGCGGAATGAGCGCCACGGCCAAGGCGAAGATAAACACCACCGGCGTGTAGATTTTCGAGAAGCGGTCGACGAACCGTTGGGTCGGCGCCCGTGCGCCTTGCGCTGCTTCCACGGCATGGATGATCCGCGCCAGGGTCGAGTTGTTGGCAGCGGCGGTCACTTTGAATTCCAGAGAACCGGCCTGGTTGATGGTCCCGGCGAAGACTTTGTCGCCGACGGTTTTCTCGACGGGCAGGCTTTCACCAGTGATCGGCGCCTGATCGATGGTCGAGCTGCCGGACAGCACTTCGCCGTCCAGGCCTATGCGTTCGCCGGGACGAACCCGCACTCGCGCCCCCAACTCGATGCTTTTAACTTCCTGCTCCAGCCAAGTTCCATCGGCCTGTTGCACGGTGGCTCGCTCGGGAGTCATCTGCATCAGCCCGCTGATTGCATTGCGCGCGCGGTCCAGGGATTTGGCTTCGATCAGCTCGGCCACGGTGAACAGGAACATCACCATCGCCGCTTCTGGCCACTGGCCGATCAACACTGCACCGGTCACCGCGATACTCATCAGCGCGTTGATGTTCAGGTTGAGGTTCTTCAGAGCGATCCAGCCCTTTTTATAGGTGCCCAAACCGCCGCTGAGGATCGAGATCAGCGCAACGATCGCCACCACCCAGGTCGGCGCGGCGCTGGTGAAGTGAATCACTTCGGCCGCCAAGGCACCGACACCCGATACTGCCAACGGCCACCAGGGCTTTTTCACCGGCGCCGGGCTGGCTTGAGCATCCGAACCCTGCTCAATGGGTTCGGCCAACATGCCGATGGACTTGATGGCGTCGATGATCGGCGCGGTGCTCGGCAGGTCGTGAGTCACGCCGAGTACGCGGTTGATCAGGTTGAATTCCAGTTGCTGCACACCCGCAAGCTTGCCGAGTTTGTTCTGGATCAGCGTCTGCTCGGTCGGGCAGTCCATGGCGTCGATGCGAAAACGGCTCAGGCGCGCGCCATCGGTCGGTGTTTCACTGAGTTTGATCAATGAAGGCGCCGCCGCACTGGAACAGCAAGAGCCGCCACCACTTGCGTGATCGTGTTTCTGAACCGGCTGAAGTTTTTGCCCGTGGCTGTGATCGTGATCGTGATCGTGATCGTGATCGTGATCGTGATCGTGATCGTGATCGTGATCAGCGTGGGGTTTGTGGGTGTGCTGGGAATCGCTCATAAGGTCGCGTCCGAAAAGGTGCCTGTTGCCAAGTGAACACCCTGTAGCCACTATAGGGTCAAGCAACCTTTTGGAGATCGACGCAATGAAGATCGGCGAACTGGCGAAACTGACCGACTGCCAGGTCGAAACCATCCGTTATTACGAGCGTGAAGGCCTGTTGCCGGAACCGGCCCGCAGTGAAGGCAATTACCGCGTGTACACCCAGGCCCACACCGAGCGCCTGACCTTCATCCGTAACTGCCGCACCCTCGACATGACCCTCGAAGAAATCCGCAGCCTGCTCAGCCTGCGCGACAGCCCGCAGGACCAATGCGAAAGCGTCAACGCGCTGATCGACGAGCACATCCACCACGTCAAGGCGCGGATCGACGGCTTGCTGGCCTTGCAGACACAGCTGCTGGAACTGCGCCAAAGCTGCAGCGAACGGCCGGATATCGAGCAGTGCGGGATTTTGCAGCAGCTGGAGGTCAGCGGTGGCGTGGCGGCGAGCGAAGCCGAGCATTCCCATGTCGGCCGAAGTCACGGGCATTAAGCCGCCCGGCGCAGCATCAGCAACAACATGGCTAACGCGGCCAACACCGCGCCGGTGATGAACGTGCTTTGCGCCCCGACGGTTTGCCACAGCCAGCCGGCGAGAACACTGGCAATCAACAGGCAAACGCCACTGAGCAGATTGAAAATACCGAACGCCGTGCCCTTCAGTTCGTCGGGGGCCGTATCAGCCACCAGTGTGGCGAGGATGCCTTGGCTGAATCCCATGTGCAGCCCCCACAGGGCTACGCCCAACATCATCGTCAGGATCGAATGGCTTTGCGCGAGCACCAGGTCCGCCAACACCAGCAGCCCCATCCCGAGACACAGCAATTTCGTGCGACTGATGCGGTCTGACAACCAACCAGCCGGGTACGCGGACAGCGCATAGAACACCGACATAACCACCATCACCAGCGGCACCCACGTGGCTGACAAACCGGCCTGCTGCGCCCGCAACACCAGGAATGCTTCGCTGAAACGCGCCAGCGTAAACACCCCTCCCACGACAACCACCCACCAGTACCCGGACGAGAAGTCGTGAAGGACTCGCCAATGAATGGGCGATCGAAAGGTGTGCTTGCCAACAGCGTGCTCAGGCTCTTTTACGCCAGCGACAATCAGCGCCACTGCGATGACCGCCGGGATCACGGCAAACCAGAGCACCCGCTGGATATCGGCGAGCCAGAGCATCAGCACGATGGCAAGCGCAGGGCCGACAAAGGCGCCGACAGTGTCCATCGACTGGCGCAAACCGAAACACGCACCGCGAATTTCCAGAGGAGCGACATCCGCCACCAAGGCATCGCGCGGCGAGCCGCGAATGCCTTTGCCGATACGATCGAGAAAGCGCGCGGTGAACACCACATCCACCGAGTGAGCCAGCGGGAACAGCGGTTTGGACAACGCGGCCATACCGTATCCCACTAACAGCAAGCCTTTGCGTCGACCGATAAAGTCGCTGATCGCACCCGAGAAGACTTTGACGATCATCGCCGTCGCCTCGGCGATGCCTTCGATCACCCCGACTGTCAGCGCGCTCGCGCCCAGGGTCGTGACCAGAAACACCGGCAGCAGGCTGTGCACCAGTTCGGACGAAACATCCATGAACAGGCTGACAAAGCCCAAGGCCCAAATGGTTCGCGGAATACGCAGAGACTCCGATCCGACCTGATTCACGTGTTCATCCTGTCGTGCTCCAAGGCCCTATCGAAGGCGATGACCAGACCCTATCAGTGCATATTGCGCCGAGCGAGTGCCGGAAATATTCGCTGGTAAAGTCGCTCAACAACGTCGAGCAGACGCTCGCCCAGTTGTCTCCAGTCCAGCATTTGCTTGACCAGCCAGGCGCTGATCAGCGAAACCAGTAACGACCCGGCGATATCGAATGGAAAGTGCACGCCCAGGTAGACACGCGCCCAGCCAACCAACGCCCCCAGCAGTAAAACCAGCAGGCCCAGCTTGCGCAGCGAGGCCAGTATCAACCCAAAGGCTAGCGCAAACATCACCGTGGCGTGGTCGCTGGGAAAAGATGATTCAGCGGCATGCGCCAGGAAATTTTGCCCCAACCCCAGCATGAAGGGACGTGGGTGAAACCAAAGGTTGCTGATCAGCAGATTGCAGCCCAGCGCGAAGACGATACTCAGCGTCGCGGTGAGCGCTACCGCCCGCTGCCGACGTGTTCCTCGCAACCACAGCCCAGCCAGCAAAAGCGGCACACAGTAGATTAGCCACTGCGCCAGAAACATCGCCAAAGACCGCATTGGCGCGGAGGCATCCGCGCTGGCGTTGATCGCCAGGAACAGGCTGCGATTGAGTTCTTCCACACATAGACGCCATTCAGATCATCAGAACCCCCCGCATCGCGATCACACGCTGAGCGGTACCTATCCTACTAATTTCAATCGCCCGGACAGTCGGAGCACCCCGCCATCCGGGCTTCAGGCGTTTGACACCTGTTTTGCCACAAGTTCTACCGCCACACGGCGCATCAGCAACTGGGTTAAAGCCGCCGTCAATTCGAGCGTTCGACAGTGTCGGACTGGGCTTTCTGACTGCTTGCTACAGCCTGCGCATGTTCAGATTGCTGATAGTGAACCATCGCCACATCGCGTGCGGCGTCCATTCGGGCCTGAACCTTGTCGCCGCCACCTTCAGCCATCGCAGCCACAGAAGCGCACATCAGGGAAACGACCAAAAAAGCTTTCAGGGATTTCATCGGGAACTCTCCAGTAGTTGGGTTCTGCCAGACCCTGTATTGGCCTGACTGGAGCTCATCCTATAGGGCGCTGTTTATCGGCCCTTTCCCCGGGAGATGAATTTTCTGACATGTAGGCTTTTAGATTCGCGGCGCTGACGCTTGATCGTTCCCACATCGAGGCGATGATCGTTCCCACGCTCCTGCGTGGGAATGCAGCCCGGGACGCTCTGCGTCCCAAGAGCCGAACGCGGAGCGTCCGTTGAGGCATTCCCACGCGGAGCGTGGGAATGATCGGTGCAGGAGGTCTTTAGACCGCCATTGGCGCGGTCATTGGCGCGTGGTGTTCGTAACCTTCCAGCGAGAAGTCGCTCGGCTCGATCTGTTCCAGCCACTCCGGCTGGTACACGCCGGTCTTGGCGAACGCCGGCACGCGGTCGGAAATCACCAGTTTTGGCATCGGGAACGGCTCGCGCTTGAGCTGTTCGTTGAGCATGTCCAGGTGGTTTTCGTAGACGTGGGCGTCACCGATGAAATAGGTGAACCAGCGCGGCGTGTAACCGGTCAGGCGACCGATCAGGCTCAGCAACGCGGCACCTTCGGTGAGGTTGAACGGCGTGCCCAGGCCCAGGTCATTGGAGCGGATGTAGAGCGTCAGGGAAATCTCTTTGGTCTCGACATTCGGGTGGAACTGATACAGCAGATGGCACGGCGGCAGCGCCATTTCATCGAGTTGGGCGCAGTTCCAGCCGTGGAACAGGATACGGCGGCTGCCCGGATCCTTGATGATGGTGTCGACGCACTGGCGAATCTGGTCGATTGCCTTGTACAGCACCACATAGGCCTGGCCGTCTTCTTCACCTTCAGCGATCTGCCGATAACCCTGGCTCAACGTCTGCTCGATAGCGGCCTGATTGCTGACCGGGATCTGCTTGTACGCCGGCCACTTGCGCCATTGCACACCGTAGATCTCGCCCAGATCGTCTTCGCCCTGACGGAACGGGTTGGCCAGCCACTGGGCGTTTTCATTGGCATTCTGGTCCCAGACCTTGCAGCCCAATGCCCGGAACTCAGCCGCGTTGTTCACGCCCCGCAGGAAACCGACCATCTCGCCGATAGCCGATTTGAACGCCATCTTGCGGGTAGTGATCGCCGGGAAACCTTCTTTCAGGTCATAGCGCAGCATCGCGCCCGGAAAGCTTATGGTGTTCACGCCGGTACGGTTGGCTTGTTTGGTGCCGTTCTTGATGACGTGGGCGACCAGATCGAGATATTGCTTCATGAGTTACCTGTGTCCTTGAACCCGGGACCAAAGCCCCGGGATTCGAATGTAGAGCGCGACAGCTTAAGCAGTCGGGGCAACCGGAGCCGCCGGAGCACGGTGATAAGCCAGCCAGATCAGGAACAGACCGGCAAGGATCATCGGTACGCACAGGACCTGGCCCATGGTCAGCCAGTTCCAGGCCAGATAGCCCAGTTGCGCGTCCGGCACGCGGACGAATTCGACGATGAAACGGAAAATACCGTAGAACAGCGTGAACATCCCGGACACGGCCATGGTCGGCCGCGGCTTGCGCGAGAACAACCAGAGGATCAGGAACAGCGCCACGCCTTCCAGCGCGAACTGATACAGCTGCGACGGGTGACGCGGCAGCTGTGCAGGGTCGCTGAACGGCGGAAAGATCATTGCCCACGGCAGGTCGGTCGGCTTGCCCCACAACTCGGCGTTGATGAAGTTACCGATACGCCCGGCACCCAGGCCGATCGGCACCATCGGTGCGACGAAGTCCATCAGCTGGAAGAACGACTTGCCATTCTTCCTGCCGAACCACAGGGCCGCCAGCATCACGCCGATGAACCCGCCATGGAACGACATGCCGCCCTTCCATACTTCAAAAATCAAGGTCGGGTTGGCCAGGTAAGCACTCAGATCGTAAAACAGCACATACCCGAGCCTGCCACCGACAATCACCCCCATCGACATCCAGAAAATCATGTCGGAGAGCTTCTCCTTGGTCCAGGTCGGGTCGAAGCGGTTCAGCCGACGCGATGCCAGCATCCAGGCGCCGCCGATGCCGATCAGGTACATCAGGCCGTACCAGTGGATTTTCAGCGGGCCGATGGCCAGGGCCACCGGGTCAATCTGCGGGTAAGGCAGCATTGCGACTCCTCGTTAGAGTTGAAACGTAATATTCCAGGCGCGACCGTGCCACGCCGGGATTAAGCCAGGATTGTGTCGCTGTTCCCGGCAAAAAGAGCTCAAAGCAAAAAGCTCAAACCCACGCAAAACAGCAACGCGGCAAACAGTCTTTTCAGCAACCGCGGTGACAGCTTGTGGGCCAATCGCGCACCGATACGGGCAAAGACCATGCTGGTCAGGGCAATGCCCAACAGCGCCGGTAGATAAATGAACCCGAGACTATGAGCCGGCAGGCGTGGATCGTGCCAGCCCAAAATCATGAAACTTAATGCACTGACGAGCGCAATCGGCAGACCGCAGGCCGAAGAGGTGGCCACGGCTTGCTGCATCGGCACGCTGCGCCAGGTCAGAAACGGCACCGTCAGCGAACCTCCACCGACCCCGAAAATCGCCGAAGCCCAGCCGATCACACTGCCGGCCAGGGTCAGGCCGAATTTTCCAGGCACCGTTCGGCTGGCCTTGGGCTTGACCTCCAGCGCCAGCTGCAAGGCAATGACCAACGCGAATACGCCGATGATCTTCTGCAAATGTGGTCCCGAGATGGCTTCGGCCGTCAGCGCGCCAAAACCCGCGCCGATCAGAATCCCGACGGTCATCCAGACAAAAATCGGCCAGCGCACCGCGCCTTTCAGATGATGTTCGCGCACCGCATTGACTGACGTGAAGATGATCGTCGCCAACGACGTGCCGACGGCCAGGTGAGTCAGCACCGACACATCAAAACCTTGCAAGGTGAAACTGAACACCAGTACCGGGACGATGATGATCCCGCCGCCCACCCCAAACAGCCCGGCCAGCACGCCGGCACAGGCACCCAGCAGCAGATAGAGCGGAAATTCCATGACTGCACCCCGAAATAAGTGCGGCATGGTAACGGATGCATGGCCTCAAGCTCCACTGGATGGCGATGGATACCCGCCAGCTCTATGCGTAAAGTGGGCAAAAAAAGCCAAGAGGGATAACCCCATGTGCTTGATCGTCTTCGCCTGGCGGCCGGGTCACGCAACGCCGCTGATCGTTGCAGCTAACCGCGACGAGTTTTATGCGCGCCCCAGCCTGCCGCTGGCGCAATGGCCCGAGACGCCAGAGGTGTACGCCGGGCGCGACCTGGAAGCGGGCGGCGCCTGGCTGGGTATTGGCGCCGACGGGCGTTTCGCGGCATTGACCAACATCCGCAACCCGCACCAACCGCCAGCACGCAAATCGCGAGGCGAGCTGGTAGCGCGATTTCTGACCGGCAATTTGCCCATTGCTGAATATTTGGCCGACGTTGTCGACAGATCGCTGGAATATGCCGGGTTTAACCTGCTGATCGGTAATCGTCATGAGTTGTGGCACTACAACGCACGCGAGCCTGGGCCGGTCAAGCTGCAATCAGGGGTCCATGGGCTGTCGAATGCCGGACTTGATACGCCGTGGCCGAAGGTGCTCAAGGCCAAGGCGGCGTTGAGTGAAGTACTGGCTGATCCGCAGCCACAGGCTTTGCTGGCCCTTTTAGGCGACCCGCAAACGGCGCCGTTCGCCGACTTGCCGGATACCGGGGTTGGGCTGGCGACCGAGAGTTTGTTGTCGAGCGTGTTTATTGCCAGCCCCACGTATGGCACGCGGGCGAGTACCGCACTGATAGTGCGGGCGGACGGGACGCGGCTGATGGTTGAAAGGAGTTTCGGGCCGTATGGCGGGCATCTTGGGGAAGTTGAGATCAGGGTTTAGCCCTGGCGCGATACTCTGTGGCGAGGGAGCTTGCTCCCGCTCGGCTGCGAAGCAGTCGTTAAACCGTCATCGCGCACAGACTGATAGAACACGCTGACCGATTCAGGAGCGCTTCGCACTCCAGCGGGAGCAAGCTCCCTCGCCACAAAAGCCCACTGTCACAGGCTCAGAGAGGCTTGATCGCCGCCGGATTGATCATCCGCGCCAACCCGAGGTTCTTCAGCGCCAGTTGCAGTGAGCTGTGGATCACCTGCGGGTTGTCGATGGTCATCAGCTCGGCGAGCAGATCCCTGGCCCAGCTCAGGTTGATCTGGCGCAGCATCCACTTCACTTTCGGCAAGTTGGTGGCGTTCATCGACAAGCTGTCGAAACCCATCGCCATCAACAGCACCGCCGCCGCCGGATCACCGGCCATCTCGCCGCAGATACTCACGGGTTTGCCTTCGGCATGCGCGTCGCGCACCACGTTTTGCAGCGCTTGCAGCACCGCCGGGTGCAGGTAGTCATAAAGGTCGGCCACCCGCGGGTTGTTACGGTCGACGGCCAGCAGGTATTGGGTCAGGTCGTTGGAGCCCACCGACAGGAAGTCCACTTGCCGCGCCAGTTCCCTGGTCTGGTACACCGCTGCCGGAACCTCGATCATCACGCCAACCGGCGGCATCGGCACGTCGCAGCCTTCATCGCGAACTTCACCCCAGGCCCGGTGAATAAGGTGCTGTGCTTCTTCCACTTCATGAGTGCCGGAGATCATCGGCAACAGAATCCGCAGGTTGTTCAGGCCTTCGCTGGCCTTGAGCATCGCGCGGGTCTGCACCAGGAAGATTTCCGGGTGGTCGAGGGTCACGCGGATCCCGCGCCAGCCCAGGAACGGGTTGTCTTCCTTGATCGGGAAGTACGACAGTGACTTGTCGCCGCCGATGTCCAGGCTGCGCATGGTCACCGGTTGCGGGTGGAAGGCCGCGAGTTGCTCGCGATAAATCGCCAGCTGCTCCTTTTCGCTCGGAAAGCGCTGATTGATCATGAACGGCACTTCGGTGCGGTACAGACCCACGCCTTCGGCACCGCGCTTCTGCGCTCGCGCCACATCCGCCAGCAGGCCAGTGTTGACCCACAGCGGCATGCGGTGACCGTCGATCGTCACGCACGGCAAGTCGCGCAGTGCATCCAGCCCCAGCGCCAGTTGCTTCTCTTCTTCGACCACGTCGGCGAACTGCTTGCGCAGCACGTCACTCGGGTTGGTGTAGACCTCGCCGTGGTAGCCGTCGACGATCATCTGGATGCCGTCGACCTTGGAATACGGCAGGTCGACCAGACCCATCACCGTCGGGATACCCATGGCTCGCGCCAGGATCGCCACGTGGGAGTTGCCGGAACCGAGTACCGACACCAGCCCCACCAGCTTGCCTTCCGGCACCTCGCCGAGCATCGCCGGCGTCAGTTCTTCGCTGATCAGAATGGTGTTGTCGGGATAGACCAGCGTCTGCTGACGTTCTTCCTGCAAGTAAGCCAGCAGGCGTCGGCCAAGGTCTTTGACGTCCGAGGCACGCTCACGCAGGTAGGCGTCGTCCATCAATTCGAAACGGTTGACGTGATCGGTGACCACCTGACGCAGTGCGCCCTGGGCCCATTGGCCGGTCTTGATCACGGTGGTCACTTCACTGCCCAGCGAAGCGTCGTCGAGCATCATCAGGTAGACGTCGAACAGCGCCCGCTCTTCCGGCCGCAATTGCGTGGCAAGCTTGGCGGACAGCGCGCGCATGTCGGCGCGCACGCCTTCGATGGCGGTCTTGAACAATCCCAGCTCAGCGTCGATGTCAGCGATGGTCTTGTCAGGCACCACGTCCAGATCGGCCGGAGGCAGCATGACCACCGCGGTACCGACCGCCGCACCGGGCGAGCCGGGTACGCCGACAAACTTTGCTTCCTGAATGCCTTTGCCCTGACGCCCCAGACCACGGATCGAACCTGTGGCCTCGGCGTGGGCGATAACGCCCGCAAGCTGGGCGCTCATGGTCACCAGGAAGGCTTCTTCACCTTCGTCGAACTGGCGACGTTCTTTTTGCTGGATGACCAACACGCCGACAACGCGGCGGTGGTGAATGATCGGAGCTCCGAGGAACGAGGCATAACGCTCTTCACCGGTTTCGGCGAAGTAGCGATAGCGCGGGTGATCCGCGGCGTTTTCGAGGTTGAGGGGTTCTTCACGCGTGCCGACCAGGCCAACCAGACCTTCGTTGGGTGCCATGCTGACCTTGCCGATCGAGCGCTTGTTCAAGCCCTCGGTGGCCATCAGCACGAAGCGGTTGGTTTCGGGGTCGAGCAGGTAGACCGAGCAGACCTGGCTGCCCATGGCCTCTTTGACGCGCAACACAATAATCCCCAACGCCGCCTTGAGATCCTTGGCGGAGTTAACTTCCTGGACGATCTTGCGCAGCGTATTGAGCATGGCTCGGGGTCGAACTCCGTCGTCAGTCGCGCGCTAAAAGGCGCGGGGCAAGCTCTTTGAGAGCGCGGCGATAAACCTCGCGCTTGAATGTCACCACCTGGCCCAACGGATACCAATAACTGACCCAGCGCCAGCCATCGAACTCCGGTTTACCGGTCAAATCCATCCGCACCCGCTGCTCGTTAGAGATCAGGCGCAGGAGAAACCACTTCTGTTTCTGGCCGATGCACAGCGGTTGGCTGTGCGTTCTGACCAAGCGTTGCGGCAAACGATAGCGCAACCAGCCCCGGGTGCAGGCGAGAATTTCAACATCTTCGCGCTCCAGCCCCACTTCTTCGTTCAACTCGCGGTACAAGGCGTCTTCCGGCGTCTCCTGAGGGTTGATACCACCTTGAGGAAACTGCCAGGCATCTTGATTGATACGGCGAGCCCATAGCACCTGGCCGGCATCATTCGTGAGAATGATCCCGACATTGGGGCGGAAACCATCGGGGTCGATCACGGCAACAACCTCGCAAACGCATGTCGTCGCATTGTTCCACAAAGGTTGTGAAGGCGGCAACGAAGCTTCCTACGTTATGTGCACTCTTGTGAAAAGACCGTATTCTGGAGGCCTTTTTACAGACTTTTCAGCGAGTAACTGCAAATGCGTCTGGCTTTATTCGACTTGGACAACACACTTTTGGGCGGCGACAGCGATCACGCGTGGGGCGATTACCTGTGCGAACGCGGCTTCCTTGATGCCGTCGCCTACAAAACGCGCAACGACGAGTTCTACCAGGACTACCTGGCCGGCAAGCTGGACCAGGCCGAGTACCTGAACTTTTGCCTGGAAATCCTCGGTCGTACCGAGATGACCCTGCTGGACGAATGGCACCGCGACTACATGCGCGACTGCATCGAACCGCTTGTGTTGCCCAAGGGCCTTGAACTGCTGGACAAACACCGCAAGGCCGGCGATCAACTGGTCATCATCACCGCCACCAACCGCTTTGTCACCGGGCCAATTGCCCAGCGTCTGGGCGTCGAAACCCTGATTGCCACCGAATGCGAAATGGTCAACGGCCGCTACACCGGACGCAGCACAGACGTACCATGCTTCCGTGAAGGCAAGGTGACGCGTTTGAATCGCTGGCTGGAAGAGACCGGCATGTCGCTCGAAGACAGCTATTTTTATAGTGATTCGATGAATGACCTGGCATTGCTGGAGGAAGTGGCAAATCCGGTGGCCGTGGACCCGGACCCGAATTTGCGCGCCGAGGCACAGAAACGTGGCTGGCTGATAATGTCGTTGCGCGACTGAAATCGCCGACTTTATCTGTGGCGAGGGAGCTTGCTCCCGCTCGGTCGCGCAGCGGCCGCAAATCCGGCCGACGCGCTCCACCTGACAAAACGTCTTAGCAGGATTCAGGAGCGCTTCGCGCTCCAGCGGGAGCAAGCTCCCTCGCCACAGTTGATCGCATGAATCAGGTCAGACCGGCTTAGCGCCCATCAACCCGGCAATCGCGATAAAGCAAACGAAGCTGAACAACGCCAAGGCAAACGTAAACTTGCCATTGCCCCCCGGCGCCACGCGCAGCTTGTTAAGCCGCACCAGCAGCCAGAACACCGCCAGCGCGCCGACGGTGTAGGTCACGCTGGACGCCAGAATCCACATCTGCCCCAGCGGCCAGCCCACCAGGTGCACCATCCACCATCCGGTGAACGGCATGCTCAGCAACGCCAGGCACATCACCAGCCAGACAAACACCCACGGCCGCTGCAACGTGCGCGCGTGCGCCGTCGCATCGCCGTTACGGCGCGTGCGCCAGACCCAGATCGCCAGGCCCAGCGCACCGACCAGCAACAACACCGTTGCCAGGACATGCGCAATTTTCAGGGCGGTTAACGTTTCCATTGTTCGATTTCCTTATGGACTGGCCATCAGCGTAGACGCTCAGCCGAGGAACAGCTTATACGCCGGGTTGTCGCTCTCATCCCAATACGGGTAACCGATTTCTGCCAGCGCCGCCGGCACCAGATGACGCTCTTCATGCGGCACTTGCAGACCGGCGACCACCCGACCATCGGCCGCGCCGTGGTTGCGGTAGTGGAACATCGAGATGTTCCAGCGCCCGCCGAGCTTGTTGAGGAAGTTGAACAACGCTCCCGGACGCTCCGGGAACTCGAAGCGCAACACCACTTCGTCGACGACATGCGCCGCACGACCGCCCACCATGTGGCGAATGTGCAACTTGGCCAGTTCGTTGTCGGTCAGGTCGAGCACCGGGAAGCCCTGCTCGGTCAGACTGGCGAGCAGCGCACTACGTGGATCGTTTTCCGGGTGCGTCTGCACGCCGACAAAGATGTGCGCTTCGCTGCCGGTGTTGTAGCGGTAGTTGAATTCGGTGATCTGGCGTTTGCCGATGGCTTCGCAGAACGCCTTGAAGCTGCCCGGTTTCTCCGGGATCGTCACGGCGATGATCGCTTCACGACCTTCACCCAGCTCGGCGCGCTCGGCGACGTGGCGCAGGCGGTCGAAGTTGACGTTGGCGCCGGAGTCGATGGCCACCAGGGT
This sequence comes from Pseudomonas sp. CVAP#3, assembly GCF_018986375.1. Classification (NCBI taxonomy): domain Bacteria; kingdom Pseudomonadati; phylum Pseudomonadota; class Gammaproteobacteria; order Pseudomonadales; family Pseudomonadaceae; genus Pseudomonas; species Pseudomonas sp. CVAP#3. Next base: position 31,158 of record NZ_JAHMSC010000013.1, on the reverse strand, counting down.
CTGCCCGGTTACACCGCGCAACTCGACGTACTTCTTGATCCCCGCTACGCCCAAGGCGCCGGCAGGCTCAGTGATCGAGCGGGTATCGTCGTAGATATCCTTGATTGCCGCACAGATCTCGTCAGTGCTGACGGTGATCACCTCGTCGACGTAGTCCTTACAGATGTCGAAGGTGTGCTGGCCGATCTGCGCCACCGCCACACCATCGGCAAAGAGCCCAACGGTCGGCAGTACCACGCGCTCACCGGCCGCCATGGCCGCTTGCAGGCAGTTGGAGTCGTCCGGCTCGACGCCGATGATCTTGATCTCGGGTCGCAGGTACTTCACGTACGCGGCGATCCCGGCGATCAGGCCGCCACCGCCCACCGGGACGAAAATCGCATCAATCGGGCCCGGGTGCTGGCGCAGAATCTCCATCGCCACGGTGCCCTGCCCGGCAATCGTGTGCGGATCATCGTAAGGGTGGATGTAGACGTAGCCCTTTTCGTCGACCAGTTTCAGCGAGTAGGCCAGGGCTTCCGGGAAGGAATCACCGTGCAGCACCACTTTGCCGCCGCGCGAACGCACACCTTCGACCTTGATCTCGGGGGTGGTCTTGGGCATGACGATGGTCGCTTTCACGCCCAGCACTTTGGCGGCCAGTGCCAGGCCCTGCGCGTGGTTACCCGCGGAAGCCGTGACCACGCCACGGGCGCGCTCTTCATCGCTCAATTGGGTCAGCTTGTTGTAAGCGCCGCGAATCTTGAACGAGAACACCGGCTGCAAGTCTTCACGCTTGAGCCAAATCTTGTTGCCCAGCCGCTCGGAGAGCTGGCGAGCAGTCTGCAATGGGGTTTCTACGGCAACGTCATAAACGCGCGAGGTGAGGATCTTTTTGACGTACTGTTCGAGCATCGGAAAGCATCACTGAGCGGGTTGGGCAGGACCGAAGAGTCTAACCCGGCTTTTGCTCGTGCGACCACACGAATCCAGAGGTTTTACAGCGCTTTTGTGGCGAGGGAGCTTGCTCCCGCTCGAGCGCGAAGCGGTCGCAACAAGGTTGAGTAGTTGAACCTGAAAAAATCGGGACTCAGATTCTACGACTGCTGCGCAGCCGAGCGGGAGCAAGCTCCCTCGCCACAGAAGCCTCCCCGGCATGCCATACATACTCATTGGCCAATCGGACAATGACCTTCCCTGCCCCGCAGCCTATAATGCCGGCCTTCAGTTCCCCTTGCCCGCTTTCGGAGCCCGCATGACCCAGGATCAACTCAAACAGGCAGTGGCTCAAGCCGCCGTCGATTTCATCCTTCCAAAACTCGACGACAAGAGCATCGTCGGGGTCGGCACCGGCTCCACCGCCAACTGCTTCATCGATGCACTGGCCCTGCACAAGGGCGCGTTCGATGGCGCGGTTGCCAGCTCCGAAGCCACCGCCGCGCGCCTCAAGGGCCACGGGATTCCGGTGTATGAGCTCAACACCGTCAGCGACCTGGAGTTCTACGTCGACGGCGCCGATGAAAGCGACGAGCACCTGAACCTGATCAAGGGCGGCGGCGCAGCCCTGACCCGCGAAAAGATCGTTGCAGCTGTGGCCAAGACCTTCATCTGCATCGCCGACGCCAGCAAACTGGTGCCGGTGCTGGGCGCTTTCCCGCTGCCGGTCGAAGTGATCCCGATGGCCCGCAGCCACGTGGCCCGCGAGCTGGTGAAACTGGGCGGCGATCCGGTTTACCGTGAAGGTGTGTTGACCGACAACGGCAACATCATCCTCGACGTGTTCAACATGCAGATCACCAACCCGGTCGAACTCGAGACTCAAATCAATGCCATCGTCGGCGTGGTCACCAACGGCCTGTTCGCCGCCCGTCCGGCAGACGTGCTGCTGCTGGGCACGAGCGAAGGCGTGAAGACCCTGCGCGCCAAGTAAGGCAGACACAAAACCTGTGGGAGCGGGCTCTTGTGGCGAGGGGGCTTGCCCCCGCTGGGCCGCGAAGCGGCCCCAAAACCTGCAATCGCATTGCATCATGCACACCGCCTTCGCAGGATTTACGACTGCTCCACCCGAGCGCGGACCGGCCGACGGGGGCAAGCCCCCTCGCCACAATGAAAACGGCGCCTTCCAGAGTTATGGCAGCGTGGGCTTCTTGAAGACGTAAAACAGGTTGGGCTCGCTGACCAGGTACATCGTGCCGCTGTCGTCCATGGCGATCCCTTCTGCTTGCGGCACTGTCTTTTGCAAACCCTGACGCCCATTGTTCAGCGACATCGTGCTTAACGGCCGACCGTCGATATCCAGCTCCAGCACCAGATGCGACTCATCCGACAGCGCCAGTAAATGGCCGCTGCGCTTGTCATATTGCAGGCTCGACAGGTCGCGCACGAACAGGCCGGCATCGCGCCTGGGGTTGTTGACCACGTGCACCGCGTAGGATTTCTCCGGGTTGTAATGCGGGAAGCCCTGCACTTCGTAGATCAGCATCGGGTCGCGTTCCTTGGCGACGAACAGCCGCTTGCCCACCGAATCATAGGCCAGGCCTTCAAAGCCCTTATTACTGCTCATGTGCACGCCAAGAGTCATCTGCTCGGAATCCGCAGCGTCGAGAAACTCCGTTTCATCCGTCAGGTGAATCTTGATCAGGCGCTGCTGATATTCATCGGCGATCACATAGGTATCAGCGCTGATGAACTCCACCGCTTCCGGGTCGCCAAACCCGATCAGCGTCACGCGGCGCAGGATTCGCCCGTCGAGGGACAGCTCGAGCAGCTCGGAGTTTTTATTGGTCACGGTGAACAGGCTATGGCGCACCGGATCAAACGTCAGCGCCGAAACGTCAGCACTCAGCCCGTCAATGACCTTCGCCTCGACAACCACCTGGTAATCGTTGAGTGCCATGGACTGGCCGTCGGCCGGGTGCAACCAGGCTTGCAGGTCGAACCAGCTGCGCTCGAACAAACGATAATGCTGCCCGGCCGCGCCCAACGCCACGACTGCAGCGAAGAGCACGATCAGGACTCGGTTTTGCGGTTTAGCGAACACTGCTCTTGAAGCTGCCGGCGCCCGGCAATTCCAGTACCAGTTCATCACCAACATTCAACGGACCGACGCCAACCGGAGTGCCGGTCATGATCACGTCACCGGCTTGCAGCGAGAAGCAACCTGCCATGTGCTGGATCATCGGCACGATCGGGTTGAGCATCAAGCTGCTGTTGCCGTCCTGGCGAACTTCACCGTTGATGGTCAGGCGGATACCGATGTCGGTCAGGTCAGGGAAGGTGCTGCTGACCACGAATGGCGCCAGCACGCAGGCGCCGTCGAACGACTTGGAGATTTCCCATGGCAGGCCTTTGGATTTCAGCTCGGCCTGCTTGTCGCGCAAGGTCAGGTCCAGCCCCGGCGCAAACCCGGAGATCGCGTCCAGCACTTCTTCGCGGCTTGGCTTGGTCGACAACGGCTTGCCGATCAACACGGCGATTTCTGCCTCGTAGTGGACCGAGCCACGCTCGGCCGGAATCGCAAAACTACCTTCCAGCGCGACCACGCAACTGCCCGGCTTGATGAACAGCAGCGGCTCGGTCGGTACCGGGTTATCCAGTTCCTTGGCGTGTTCGGCGTAGTTACGCCCGATGCACACCACTTTCCCGACCGGGAAATGAATACGCGTACCGTCGACATACTGGTGCTGATAGCTCATTACCGACTCCTGCCTTATTGATTCATCAGAGACAGCGACTTCAAACAGCGAAGATCTTGCCCGGGTTCATGATGCCGTTCGGGTCAAACACCGCCTTGAGCGCTTTCATGTACTCGATCTCAACCGGCGAACGGCTGTAGGTCAAGTAATCACGCTTGGTCATGCCCACGCCGTGTTCGGCGGAAATCGAGCCGTTGTACTTCTCGACGGTTTCGAATACCCACTTGTTGACGGTCGCGCACTTGGCGAAGAACTCGTCCTTGCTGAGGTTTTCCGGCTTGAGGATGTTCAAGTGCAGGTTGCCGTCGCCGATGTGGCCGAACCAGACAATTTCGAAATCCGGGTAGTGTTCGCCGACGATCGCGTCGATTTCCTTCAGGAATGCCGGCACTTTCGACACAGTGACCGAAATGTCGTTCTTGTACGGCGTCCAGTGGGAAATGGTCTCGGAGATGTATTCGCGCAGCTTCCAGAGGTTTTGCAGTTGCGACTCGCTCTGGCTCATCACGCCATCCAGCACCCAGCCTTCCTCGACGCAGTGTTCGAAGGTTTCCAGCGCATGGTTGGCCACCTCTTCGGTGGTCGCTTCGAATTCCAGCAGCGCGTAGAACGGGCAATCGGATTCGAACGGCGCCGGTACGTCGCCGCGCGCCAAGACTTTGGCCAGTGCCTTGTCGGAGAAGAATTCAAACGCAGTCAGGTCGAGCTTGCTCTGGAACGCGTGTAGCACCGGCATGATCGAGTCGAAATCGGCGGTGCCAAGGACCATCGCGGTGAGGTTTTTCGGGGCGCGATCAAGGCGCATGGTCGCTTCGACCACGAAACCCAAAGTGCCTTCGGCGCCGATGAACAGCTGGCGGAGGTCGTAACCGGTGGCGTTCTTGATCAGGTCGCGGTTCAGTTCCAGCAGGTCGCCCTTACCGGTCACGACTTTCATGCCGGCAACCCAGTTACGGGTCATGCCGTAACGAATAACCTTGATCCCGCCGGCATTGGTGCCGATATTGCCGCCAATCTGGCTGGAACCGGCGGAAGCGAAGTCCACCGGGTAATACAGGCCGTGCTCTTCGGCGCGGTTTTGCAGTTGTTCAGTGACGACACCCGGCTGGCAGACCGCAGTGCGGTCGGTCAGGTTCACGTCGAGGATCTGGTTCATATAGTCGAAGGAAACCACCACTTCGCCATTGGCTGCCACGGCAGCAGCGGACAGCCCGGTGCGTCCGCCAGACGGTACCAGCGCAATCTTGTGCTCATTCGCCCAACGGACGATGGCCTGGACCTGCTCGGTGGTCTTGGGGAACACGATGGCCGTCGGGGCCGGGGCGAAATGCTTGGTCCAATCCTTACCGTAAGCATTCAGGGAGTCGGCATCGGTCAGCACCTTGCCAGGCTCAACCAGGGTCTTCAGCTCTTCAATCAGGGCGGGATTGGTCATCGACAGAACTCTCGAACAATTCATGGTCATCCTGAGTACGCTTCACGTCGCAGGAATGAGTGTTTGCGGGGTGCATATGCTAGCATACCGCCCCCGCAGGATAGTGCCCAAAGGCTGTTCTGCGGCGACGGCGTTCCTGCCGCTCGGGTCAGCATCTGCTGGCCACTTCCCTGCCATTTTTCTCCGGGACACAGGTTTACGCAGATGAGCAAGACTTCTCTCGATAAGAGCAAGATCAAGTTCCTTCTTCTCGAAGGCGTCCACCAATCGGCTGTCGACGTCCTCAAGGCGGCGGGCTACACCAGCATCGAGTACCTGACAGGTTCTCTGCCGGAAGCCCAGCTGAAGGAAAAGATCGCCGATGCGCACTTCATCGGCATTCGCTCCCGCACTCAACTGACCGAAGAAATCTTCGATCATGCGAAGAAACTGGTAGCTGTTGGCTGTTTCTGCATCGGCACCAACCAGGTCGACCTCAACGCTGCTCGCGAACGCGGCATCGCTGTCTTCAACGCACCGTACTCCAACACCCGTTCGGTGGCCGAGCTGGTGCTGGCTGAAGCGATCCTGTTGCTGCGCGGCATCCCTGAGAAGAACGCTTCCTGCCACCGTGGCGGCTGGATCAAAAGCGCGGCCAACTCCTTCGAAATCCGTGGCAAGAAGCTGGGTATCGTCGGTTACGGCTCGATCGGTACTCAACTGTCGGTCCTGGCTGAAGGCCTGGGCATGCAGGTGTACTTCTACGACACCATTACCAAGCTGCCACTGGGTAACGCCACTCAGGTCGGCAACCTGCACGAGCTGCTGGCGATGTCCGACATCGTGACCCTGCACGTTCCGGAAACTGCTGCTACCCAGTGGATGATCGGCGAGAAGGAAATCCGCGCTATCAAGAAAGGCGGCATCCTGATCAACGCCGCTCGCGGCACCGTGGTCGAGCTGGACGCCCTGGCGGACGCGATCAAGGACCAGCACCTGATCGGCGCGGCCATCGACGTCTTCCCGGTGGAGCCACGCTCCAACGACGAAGAGTTCGAAAGCCCGCTGCGTGGCCTGGACAACGTGATCCTGACCCCGCACATCGGCGGCTCCACCGCTGAAGCGCAAGCCAACATCGGCCTGGAAGTCGCTGAGAAACTGGTCAAGTACAGCGACAACGGTACGTCGGTATCGTCCGTGAACTTCCCGGAAGTGGCCCTGCCGGCTCACCCTGGCAAGCACCGTCTGCTGCACATTCACCAGAACATTCCGGGTGTACTCAGCGAGATCAACAAGGTCTTCGCCGAAAACGGTATCAACATTTCCGGTCAGTTCCTGCAGACCAACGAGAAAGTCGGCTACGTCGTGATCGACGTCGACGCCGAATACTCGGACCTGGCGCAAGAGAAGCTGCAACACATCAACGGCACCATCCGTTGCCGCGTGTTGTTCTAACGCTCAAGCGTCAATAAAAAGGGAGACCCTCGGGTCTCCCTTTTTCATGCCTGGAAAAACTTACTTTACAGTCACGGTGATTTTTTTCGAGAGAATCGGCGGATCGAACGGCACGTGGTTCTTGTCGCCCAGCTCCAGTTGCAAGGTGTGCTTGCCCGGCGTCAGGGTCACTTCGGTTTCGGTCTGTGCCTTGCCGAAATGCAGGTGGTTGGCGTCCGCAGGAATCGGCATGTTCTCGGCCGGCAACGTGTCGACGTCGATCAGCAGGTGGTGGTGACCGGTGTGCGCGGTCTGATCGCCTGCGGGTGCCAGGGAAATTTTTTCAACAGCGAATCGGACCTTGAAGGTTTTATCCACAGTCGCGCCGTCCGCCGGGGAAACGATATACGCCTTCGCACCCGCAGGGGCCTGGGTGCGGGGGACGTCCGCGGCACTCGCCAGCATCGAAGCGCTGAGCATCAGACCAGCGAGAACTGCACGTGACATAAAGGTTTTCATTCTTTTCTCCAGTTTTGAACTTAATCTTTACGGTTGTGACAACTTCGTAGCGATTCGTTGTCGAAGCACCTCAACACCATAGCAAAGCGCACCGAAATAGCGCGCCGCACATAACGAATTCAAGGAGTGACCATGCGCTTTCTGCCTGGCCTGTTACTGTTGCTGCCCCTTGTGAGCCCTTTTGCTCATGCCGAACTGATCGACGATGTAAACGACCGTGGCGAGTTGCGTATTGCGCTTGAAGCCAACACACCACCGTTCAACTTCAAGGAAGACGGCAAGCTCAGCGGCTTCGAAGTCGAACTGGGCCAGCTGCTGGCCAACGAACTGGATGTGCGCGCCGACTTCGTGGTCACCGATTCGGCCGATCTGTTGCCGGGGGTCGAGAGCGGCAAGTACGACATCGCCATCAACCACATAGCACTGACTCCAGAACTCAAGGATCGTTTCGACTTCAGCGAACCTTATAGTTATTCAAGCGCACAATTGATCGTGCGCCAGGAAGAACAACGCCCGCTCAGCACTTTGCTGGCACTCAAGGGCCAGTCCCTGGGTGTGGTGCAAGGCAGCCAGTTCGTCGAACAGGCGCGCGGCGTTGAAGGTATTGACCTGCGCAGCTATCCCGACGCGCAGCAGCCGCTAAAAGATGTGGCAGACAAACAGATCGACGCAGCCATCAGCGATCGCTTGCTGATCCCCTACGCCATTCGCGACAGTCGATTACCGGTAAAAGAAGGGGCCAAGGTCGGTCCGACCTTGAGCCTGGCGATTCCATTTCAGAAAGGTAACCCGGCATTCCAGGCCAGCCTCGACCGGGCCCTGCAACGGATCAAGGCGGACGGCCGATTGATGACGCTGTCGGAGAAATGGTTCGGCATGGACGCGAGCCAACCTCCGAAACCTTGAGGCCGACGCAGTTCATTGTGGCGAGGGAGCTTGCTCCCGCTGGGGTGCGAAGCACCCCTAAATCCCGAAACTGAGTACTTCCCGATAAACCACGCGGGTTGATTCGCGACTGCTTCGCCCGAGCGCGGACCGGCCGACGGGAGCAAGCTCCCTTGCCACGGGTTTTGTGCCTGGCGTTAATCCAGTGCAGTCAACGCGAGCGCAGCCTCGGCCAACTCCAACTCGCTGAACACTTGCACCCCATTGCGGGTCAGCAAGGCAGCGGTGACGCCCTCGCCGCTGACTTTGACCCCGCTGAAGGTCCCGTCATAGGTCAGCAGGTTGCCGCAGGACGGGCTGTTGGCCTTGAGCACGGCGATGCGGATTGCGTGTTTTCGGACCAATTCCAGAGCCTGATGGGCACCCGAGAGAAACTCGGCGCTGACGTCCTTACCCTCGGACGTCATCACCCGCGCAGTACCATCGAGCACCTGAACGCCTTGCCCACCCGGAATCTCGGCCGCGGCCCGTGGTGTTGGCAAACCGCCGGCGACTTCCGGGCACAAAGGGATCACCCGACCGTCGGCGATCCACTGTTCCAGCTGATTGAACGGCCCGCTGGCCCCGCCGTCGTAACGCACGCGGTGGCCCAGCAGACAACGACTCACCAGCATTTTCTGCATGATCAGAATGGCTCGTTGCCGCGCCGGCGAAACCAGCCCGTCAATGACAGGCGCTCGCGGGTCGCGGGCAGGACTTCATGGGGTACTTCGCCCGACAGGAACACCACCAGGCAACCTCCAGTGGGTACCACATCGTGCTCTCTGCCCTCCTCCAGGTACATCCGCAACTGGCCGCCATGCTCCGGCAGCCAGGCGTCATTGAGGTAGATGACCGCCGACACCATGCGCCGGTCGTCGTCGCGAAAGCGGTCGACGTGCTTGCGGTAGAACGCGCCCGGCGGATAAAGCGCGAAATGGCTCTCGAAATCCTCAAGCCCGAGAAACAACCCACGGTTCATCGCCTCGCGCAGGCTGTCCATCAACCCCAGATAGCTGTCGCAGGCCTCGTCTTGCCCGAGCTCAAGCCACTGAATATGGTCGCCACGAATCCCTTCGCGAATCTCCGAGAAAGGCCCGCGCCCCACTGCCGCTGGCGCCAGCTCACCTTCGGCTGCACGTTTACGGCACTCAGCCGCCAGTTCCAGGGTCAGAGCCTGGGGCAGGAAAATATTCTGCTGCGACCAGCCATGTGTAGCCAGGTCGTCGACGATACGTAACAGCAGCGGGTGATCAGAGGGTATTTGCATGGCGCGCATAGTATTCCTGCGCCAGAAAATCCGACAGAGCCGTGTAGCGGAGGATCGTCGGATAAGCTGACGAACCTGATACGAATTCTCGACAACCCGTGCCCGGCCCCGGAGAATAGTCGCCTGCCGACAGGAGTTCTTATGCGCCGTTTGCTTTTTTCACTGTTGATGCTCTGCACTTTGCCCGCTTGGGCAGACGGCCACGACCAGTTGTACAAGGTCGCCGGTTGGCCAGACCAACGCGCGCATTTTAACGATGCCCTCACTGCCGCCCAGCAACGCTACCAAAGCAGCCTGCCGCCCGCGGTGTTTCAGGCGCTGGTCAGTAACAGCAACCAGCGCTTTGCCCCGCAAGCCATGGACCATCGAGCCGAAGCGCAACTGCGCAAAAACCTCGCCGACCCTGCACCTGCACTGGCGTTTTTCCAGTCGCCACTGGGGCGCAAGATCATCGCCGCCGAACTGCTGGCGACCCGCCGCGACCAGTTGGCGAAGAACGCCAAAGGCCTGCCGAAAATCGAAGCCAGTGACACCCGTCAGTTGATCATTGGCCATTTGGCCCGGGCACTGCCGGCGCGCGAAGCCGGTGCCGAAGTCAGCCTGGCGATTGCCGGCGTAGCGGCCGACAGCCTGAGCCAGATGATCCCCGGCCTGCTCGGCGGCGGTCAGGCCCAAGGAATGCTGGACGGCCAGCGTCAGCGCTTGATGGATCAGATCGGCTCCGACCTGAACAACACGTTGCTGTATGTCTATCGCGGCTTATCGGATGACGAACTCGAGGAGTTCGCCACCTTTGCCGAGTCCTCTGAAGGCAAGGCCTATTACCGGGCGGCGCTGGCAGCGATTCGGGCGGGGTTGGCGGTGGGGCAAAGCACCTCGAGCCTTAACCAATAATTTTAGGCGCCTTTGAAACCCAATCGCGGGCAAGCCTTGCTCCTACGGTTTCGTGCTGGATCACCATTTTCTGAACGACCCGATTTCGTAGGAGCAAGGCTTGCCCGCGATGGCGTCATAACAGTCGCTAGAGATTCCGCCCTTTGATCCGCTTGGTCAAAAACCCGAAATACTCCTCGCGCAACGCCGGGATTTCATTTGCCAGATGATGGCGGGCCTCGGGCAGTTTCAACACCTGCGGCCGGTCGAACTTGCTCCCCAGCACTTCAAGGTTGTGCTCCCAATCGACTGTCATGTCCGCTTGCCCCTGGACGATCAGTGGCCGACGACTGCTGCGCGGAGCCGCTTCAATACGCTTGATCCACCGCGCCAGCGCCCCGACCCACACGCTCGGCAAACGCAGCGGTTGCAGTGGATCGGCTTGCAGGAACGGCAAGAACGCCGGGTCGTTGGTGTTTTCGCTGAAGCGCCGGGCGATGCCTTTGACGAAAGGCTTCATCAGGTAATAGCTGAAATGCGACCAGCCCCAGGAGCGCGGCCGAACCAGCGGCGCAAGCAGTACCACCTGCCCTTGCGCGGGACTGTCTGCGCCAGCGTTCAACACATGGTCGATGACAATCGCACCGCCCGTACTCTGCCCACAGAGGTGCCACGGTTGCGGCAGGTCCAGCGACCGCGCCTCAGCGAACAACCCTTGCAGCGCCGCTTGATACTCGGCGAAATCCTCGATGCTCGCGCGCTCGCCGCTGGACAACCCATGCCCCGGCAAATCACAGGCGATCACCACAAACCCCTGATCCAGCGCCCATTCGATCACATGCCGATACAGGCCCATGTGATCGTAGAAACCATGGAACAGGAACATCGTCGCCACCGCCCGCTGCGGCCACCAGACCTGGCTGACCAACTGATAACCGCCGACCTTGAAGCTGCCGAGCCCGCGTTTGACCGGCACGCTGCGCTGCGGGAAATCCAGCCCGTAAAAATGCTGATAAGCCTGCGCCTCCTCCGACAACGGCTGCGCCTCGGCCAAAGGCCGCAGGCTGGCACGCAGATGATCGGGGTCGAAGGTGGCAGGCATCACGGGTTTCCAGGCAAAGCGCAGTGCGCAAAACAGACTTTATGGGCCTGCGATATTCATCTGTCGCGGCAAGCATGGCAAGCTACGCGACCTTCGAGGATGGTTCCGTATGCGCCCGCACTACCGCACGACACTGCTTGCCAGTCTGCTCGCCCTTGTGTGTGCCGGCGTGCTGTGGGCCGCCTATGACTGGTTTCAGGGACGCTACCTGCGGGCGTTCAGCTCACACACGGCGTTGTTTTCCGGCGATCCGCTGAACCTTCCTGCCAATCTGGCAGGCCCCGGCCCGATTCGGGTCGTGCACTTCTGGGACCCGGCTTGTCCGTGCAACGTCGGTAATCAACAGCACCTGGCCGAACTGCTTGAGCACTTTGTGCCGCAAGGCGTTGAGTTCTATGCCGTCCAAAAGCCCGGCAGTCAGGGTCAGTTACCCAGTACCTTGAGCCGCCTGAAAACCCTCGACACCCTCCCAGGCTCCGAACAAATCCCCGCAAGCCCGGCGGTCGCGATCTGGGACCGCAGCGGCAAACTGGCGTATTTCGGGCCCTACAGCGAAGGCCTGACCTGCAACTCCAGCAACAGCTTTATCGAACCGATCCTCCAGGCACTGAGCGAAGACCGCCCGGTGAGCGCCACGCATACCCTCGCGGTGGGCTGCTACTGTCCATGGGCGAAGACGGATGAAACTCACTAAGGCATTCCGGACTTTTCGAGGAAGGTAATGCCCGACGCACGAGCTCTGTGCTAAATCTTGACGCCCCAGGCTGGCGACAACCCCGAAGAACAAGGAGTCACCATGAAGCGCGTCCTGACCCTACTGGCCCTGCTACTTGTCGTCCTCGCGGCAGGCGGTGGCTGGTATGTGTACAGCAAGCAACCGACGCGTCAGGGCCAGGTGGAATTGCAACGCCTGCAAGGCTCGGTGACGGTGCGCTACGACGAACGCGGCGTGCCGCATATTCGCGCCGAGAACGAAACCGACCTTTATCGCGCCCTCGGTTACGTACACGCCCAGGACCGGCTGTTCCAGATGGAAATGCTGCGGCGCCTGTCTCGTGGCGAGCTGGCCGAAGTCCTCGGACCGAAACTGATCGACACCGACAAACTGTTCCGTAGCCTGCGCATCCGCGAGCGCGCCGAAAGCTACGTGGCCGCACTCGACCGCCAGTCTGCGGCGTGGAAGGCCCTGCAAGCCTATCTGGACGGGATCAACCAGTATCAGGACACCCACGCTGCGCCCATGGAGTTTGACGTACTGGGCATCCGCAAACGCGCGTTCACCGCCGAGGACACCGTCAGTGTCGCCGGCTACATGGCCTACAGCTTTGCCGCGGCGTTTCGCACCGAACCGTTGCTGACCTATGTGCGCGATCAACTGGGCAGCGATTACCTGAATATCTTCGACCTCGATTGGCAGCCCAAAGGCGTGCTGGCCAAACGTCAGTCCAGCAAAGCCCCAGTGCTCTCCGCCGCTGACTGGAAAGACCTCAACGCCATTGCGCGCCTGAGTGAGCAAGCACTGGCCGACAACGGCCTGCCACAGTTCGAGGGCAGTAACGCCTGGGTGATTTCCGGTACTCGCACCCAAAGTGGCAAACCGCTGCTGGCCGGTGATCCGCACATTCGTTTTTCGACACCGTCGGTGTGGTACGAAGCGCAACTCTCGGCGCCGGGTTTCGAGCTCTACGGGCAGCATCAGGCCCTGGTGCCTTTTGCTTTCCTCGGCCACAACCTGGACTTCGGCTGGAGCCTGACCATGTTCCAGAACGACGACCTCGACCTGATCGCCGAGAAGGTCAACCCGGACAACGCCAACCAGGTCTGGTATCACGGCAAGTGGGTCGACATGGTCAACACCGAGCAGCAGATTGCCGTGAAGGGCCAGGCAGCGGTCACGTTGACGCTGCGTCAATCGCCCCATGGCCCGATCATCAACGACGTGCTCGGTGCCAGCGTCGGCAAGACACCGATCGCCATGTGGTGGGCGTTCCTCGAAACCCAGAACCCGATCCTCGAAGGCTTCTACCAGCTCAATCGTGCCGACACCCTGGCCAAGGCCCGCGCGGCGGCAACCAAGGTTCATGCGCCGGGGCTGAACATCGTCTGGGCCAATGTCAAGGGTGACATTGGCTGGTGGGCGGCGGCACAACTGCCCAAGCGCCCGGCCGGGGTCAAACCGTGGTTCATACTCGACGGCAGCACCAATCAGGCGGACAAGGAAGGTTTCTACCCGTTCAGCGCCAACCCGCAGGAAGAAAACCCGGCGCGCGGCTACATCGTCTCGGCCAACTTCCAGCCGGTTTCGCCGACAGGCATGGAGATCCCCGGCTACTACAACCTGCCGGATCGCGGTCAGCAGCTCAACCGCCAGCTCAGCGACAAGAGCGTGAAGTGGAACATCGACGCCAGCCAGAAACTGCAACTGGGCACCACCACCGACTACGGCCCTCGCCTGTTGGCGCCGTTGTTGCCGGTACTGCGTGAGGTGGTCAGCGACCCGCAAGAGCTGCAACTGGTGGAGCAACTGGCCAAATGGAAAGGTGATTACCCGGTGAACTCCACCAGCGCCACACTGTTCAACCAGTTCCTGTTCAACCTCGCCGATGGCGCACTGCACGACGAACTCGGCGACAGCTTTTTCGAGACCTTGCTCTCGACCCGCGTGATCGATGCCGCGTTGCCCCGGCTGGCTGCCTCCCCGGATTCGCCGTGGTGGGACAACCGCAACACACTCGGCAAGGAAACCCGCGCCGACATCGTCAAAGCTGCGTGGCAGGCCAGTATCGCCCACCTGAAAACCACCCTCGGCCCTGACCCGGCGCAATGGCTATGGGGCGACGCCCACACCCTGACCCACGGCCATCCGCTGGGCATGCAAAAGCCGCTGGATCGAATCTTCAACGTCGGCCCGTTCGAGGCCCCCGGCAGCCACGAAGTGCCGAACAACCTCTCGGCAAAAATCGGCCCGGCGCCATGGCCTGTGACTTACGGTCCGTCGACCCGCCGGATCATCGACTTCGCCGACCCGGCGCACGGCCTGACCATCAACCCGGTCGGCCAAAGCGGTGTGCCATTCGATTCACACTACGATGACCAGGCCGAAGCCTATATCGAAGGCGTCTACCAGGAGGCGCATTTCAACGAGGAAGAGGTCACAGCCAATACCCGCAGCACCTTGAAACTGTTGCCAGCGCGGGTGGCGCAGTAGATCAAGATTGTTGTTGGCAGGGCCTCATCGCGAGCACTTGAAGCACATGACATGCTGAAAGGCTGACATCAACCTCTGTGGCGAGGGAGCTTGCTCCCGCTGGAGTGCGCAGCACTCCCAAAACCGATAAGTGTGGTACACCTGATACAGCACGGTTGCAGGTTTTGGGGCCGCTCGCGGCCCAGCGGGAGCAAGCTCCCTCGCCACAAAAGCATCGCCATTCGCCAACCCTACAGATAAAAAAACCTCGCTCTCTTTGCAGGGAGCGAGGTTTTTTGTGCTGCCGGGGTTAAGCCGCTTCCGGTGCCTGTGCGCGGCGTACGTCCGGTTGTTTCCAGGAGTCCGCAGCGCCCTCTTCGATGGCTTGCTGGATCGCACGTTTGCGACTTTCTTCAGCACGGCGGCTGAAGAACCAGACCAAGAAGGTCACGATCGAAACAGCCAACAGAATCAGGCTGGCCACGGCATTGATCTCGGGTTTCACGCCCAGACGCACGGCCGAGAACACTTCCATCGGCAAGGTCGTGGAGCCCGGCCCGGAGACGAAGCTCGCCAGCACCAAATCGTCCAGCGACAGGGCGAACGACATCATGCCGCCGGCTGCCAGCGACGGCGCGATCATCGGAATGGTGATCAGGAAGAACACCTTCCACGGCCGTGCACCGAGGTCCATGGCCGCCTCTTCGATGGACAGGTCCAGTTCACGCAAGCGCGCCGACACCACCACCGCCACATAGGCGGCGCAGAACGTGGTGTGAGCGATCCAGATGGTCACCAGACCCCGCTCCTGTGGCCAGCCGATCATCTGCGCCATCGCCACGAACAGCAGCAACAGCGACAGACCGGTGATCACTTCCGGCATCACCAACGGCGCGGTGACCAGGCCACCGAACAGCGTGCGGCCCTTGAAGCGGGTCACGCGGGTCAGCACGAAAGCGGCCAGCGTGCCCAGCGCTACGGCAGCAACCGCGGTGTAGCAGGCGATTTCCAGCGAGCGCACTACCGAGCCCATCAGTTGGGTATTGTCCAGCAGGCCGACATACCACTTCACCGACCAGCCGCCCCAGACCGTCACCAGCTTCGAGGCGTTGAACGAGTAGATCACCAGAATCAGCATCGGCGCATAAATGAACAACAGGCCGAGCACCAGCATCAGGCTGGAGAAACGGAAGCGCTTCATTCTTTACCCTCCATTTCCTTGGCCTGACTGCGGTTGAACAGGATGATCGGCACAATCAGGATCGCCAGCATCACCACTGCCAGGGCAGACGCCACCGGCCAGTCACGGTTGTTGAAGAACTCTTGCCAGAGCACTTTACCGATCATCAGGGTTTCCGGACCGCCGAGCAGTTCCGGGATCACGAACTCGCCGACCACCGGGATGAACACCAGCATGCAGCCCGCAATGATGCCGTTTTTCGACAACGGAACGGTGATCTTCCAGAAGCTGTTGAAGGTGCTCGAGCCCAGGTCCGACGCGGCTTCCAGCAGGCTGGTGTCGTGCTTCACGAGGTTGGCGTACAGCGGCAGGATCATGAACGGCAGGTACGAATAGACCACGCCGATATAGACCGCCAGGTTGGTGTTGAGGATCTGCAGCGGCTCGTTGATCCAGCCCATCGACATCAGGAAGCCGTTGAGCAGGCCGTTGTTGCTGAGGATACCCATCCACGCATACACGCGGATCAGGATGGCGGTCCAGGTCGGCATCATGATCAGCAGCACCAGCACGGTCTGTATCTCTTTGCGCGCACTGGCGATGGCGTAGGCCATCGGGTAACCGATCAACAGGCAAAGAATGGTGCTGAACAGCGCCATCTTCAGCGAGCCAAGATAGGCGGCGATGTACAACTCATCGCCGCCTAGCATCGTGTAGTTGCCCAGGTTCAGCAGCAACTGGACCTTCTGATCGACGTAGCTGTAGATCTCGGTGTACGGCGGAATGGCCACGTCAGCTTCGGCGAAGCTGATCTTCAGAACAATGAAGAACGGCAGCATGAAGAACATGAACAGCCAGATAAACGGAACCCCGATGACCAGATGACGGCCACCGGGAATTATTCGACTGAGTTGGCGTTTGAGCTTTTGCGTGTTCATGAGCGCAGTACCACGCCGCTGTCATCCTCCCACCAGACGTAAACCTGATCGCCCCAGGTAGGGCGCTGGCCACGTCGCTCGGCGTTGGCCACGAACGACTGCACGATCTTGCCGCTCGGCAGTTCGACGTAGAACACCGAGTGGCCACCGAGGTAGGCAATGTCGTGGACCTTGCCGCTCGACCAGTTGTGTTCGCAGGTCGGCATTTCTGCTGTCACCAGCAGTTTTTCCGGACGAATCGCGTAGGTCACCGACTTGTCTTGCACCGAGGTGCTGATGCCGTGGCCAACGTAGATGTTGCGGTCCAGGTCCTTGCAGGTAATCAGCGCATGGCCCTCGGCATCGTCCACCACTTCGCCTTCGAAGATGTTGACGTTGCCGATGAACTCACAGACCAGGCGGCTGGTCGGGGTTTCGTAGATGTCGATCGGGCTGCCGATCTGGGCGATCCAGCCCAGGTGCATGATCGCTATGCGCTCGGCCATGGTCATGGCCTCTTCCTGGTCGTGGGTCACCATGACGCAGGTCACGCCGACGCGCTCGATGATCTCCACCAGTTCGAGCTGCATCTGCGAACGCAGTTTCTTGTCCAGCGCGCCCATCGGCTCATCGAGCAGCAGCAGCTTCGGCTTCTTGGCCAGCGAGCGAGCGAGCGCAACACGCTGACGCTGACCGCCGGAGAGCTGGTGCGGCTTGCGTTTGGCGTACTGGCTCATCTGCACCAGCTTGAGCATCTCGGTCACACGGGCGTCGACTTCAGACGACGGGATCTTGTCCTGCTTCAGGCCGAAGGCGATGTTCTGCGCCACGGTCATGTGCGGAAACAGGGCGTAGGACTGGAACATCATGTTGATCGGTCGCTCGTACGGCGGCATCTCGGTGATGTCTACGCCATCGAGGAAAATGCGCCCCTCCGTGGGCCGTTCGAAGCCTGCGAGCATGCGCAGCAAGGTCGACTTGC
Source organism: Pseudomonas sp. CVAP#3 (assembly GCF_018986375.1). Taxonomy (NCBI): domain Bacteria; kingdom Pseudomonadati; phylum Pseudomonadota; class Gammaproteobacteria; order Pseudomonadales; family Pseudomonadaceae; genus Pseudomonas; species Pseudomonas sp. CVAP#3. Next base: position 13,682 of record NZ_JAHMSC010000013.1, on the reverse strand, counting down.
CCGATCCCGAACCGCCGAGCAAAGCGAAGATCTCGCCTTTCTTGATTTCCAGGGACACATCGTCCACGGCAATCGTCTCGTCGAACTTCTTCGTGACCCGGTCGATTTTGACCAGCACCTGTTTAGGTGACTGGTCGCCCTCGAGGGCTTTCTTATAGGCGCCGGAGGCAACTGCCATTTACGAAACTCCCAACAAAATTTGCAGTTCACCCAATGCAGGCGAACCTTGGATAGTCTGAGCCTTTGTCACTATTTACCCGACTTGACCTTGGTCCAGCTGCGGGTCATCAAACGTTGAATATTGGGTGGCAGCTCAGAGTTGACGTAAAGCTTGTCGACGATGGCTTGCGATGGATAAACCGCCTCATCTGTACGTACGGCCTGGTCCATCAGCTCACCCGCTTTAGGGTTCGGGTTGGCATAACCGACGACATCACTGACCTGAGCAATCACCTCAGGCTTGAGCACATAGTTGATGAAAGCATGAGCTTCTTTGACGTTGCTCGCATCCCGAGGAATCGCCAGCATGTCGAACCACAGATTGCCGCCTTCCTTGGGAATCACGTAGGCAATGTCGATACCTTTGCCGGCTTCGGCAGCACGCGCCTTGGCCTGGAAGACATCGCCGGAGAAACCGGCCGCGACACAAATCTCGCCGTTGGCCAGATCGGAGATGTACTTGGACGAGTTGAAATACGTCACGTAAGGACGCACCGCCAACAGTTTGGCTTCAGCCTTCTTGTAGTCTTCAGGGTTCTGGCTGTTGGGCGACAGGCCCATGTAATTCAGCACGGCGGGAAGCATTTCATCCGCCGAGTCGAGGAAGGCGACACCGCAGCTGGACAGTTTCTTGATGTTTTCCGGCTCGAACAGCATGGCCCACGAGTCGATCTTGTCGACGCCCAGAGCCGCTTTGACTTTCTCTACGTTGTAACCAATACCGTTGGTGCCCCACAGGTAAGGCACGGCGTATTGGTTACCCGGATCGTTTTTCTCCAGGCGCTTGAGCAGTGCCGAATCCAGATTGGAGTAGTTCGGCAGCTGCGACTTGTCGAGCTTCTGGAACGCCCCGGCCTTGATCTGCTTGCCCAGGAAGTGGTTGGACGGCACGACTACGTCATAACCGGTGTGTCCGGCCAGCAACTTGCCTTCCAGGGTTTCATTTGAATCGAACACGTCGTACACCGGCTGGATGCCGGTGGCCTTGTCGAAATCGGCCAGGGTGGTCTTACCGATGTAGTCCGACCAGTTATAAATATGCACGGTGGACGCGGCTTGAACACTGACGGCGAGCGTCAGGCCGACGCCGACCAGCATGGCGTTGCGAAATAAAGAAACAGGCAAGTGAAGGTCCTCTAAAATAGTTGGGCCCAAGTTGCCCAGCGTTACGTGACAGCCATGGCTGCCTGGCAACAAAACCGGCGCGCAACTTACCCTCGATAAACCTTTCCAGCAAAACTTTCTGTCATTTAATTATTCCTGCTGCCGCCGCCAGAGCGACGACGGCAACAGGTTATTGCCTCAAACCGGTTTATTTACCGGATTTGATCTTGGTCCAGCTGCGGGTCAGCTCACGCTGGGTAGCGGCTGGCAAATCGGCGATTGCATACAGCTTGGCTTGCACATCGGCAGTCGGGTAGATGCCCGGATCCGAGGTGATGTCCTTGTTCACGTACTGAGTGGCTTCGGCGTTGCCGTTAGGGAAACGCACAGCGTTGGTGATTTCAGCCATCACTTTCGGCTGCAACAGGTAGTTCATGAACTTGTAGGCACCCTCGACGTTTTCCGCATCTTTAGGGATAGCGACCATGTCGTAGAAGCTGCCGGCGCCTTCTTTTGGAATGGCGTAGCTGACTTTCACCTTGTCACCGGCTTCGGCGGCACGGGTTTTGGCCTGCTGCACGTCACCCGAATAACCGACGGCTACGCAGATGTTGCCGTTGGCCAGGTCCGAGATGTACTTGGACGAGTGGAAGTAGGTGATCGAAGGACGAATCTTCAGGAACAGCTCTTCAGCCTTCTTCAAGTCTTCCTTTTTCTGGCTGTCGGTCGGCAGGCCCAGGTAATGCAGGGCAACTGGCAGCATTTCGGTCGGCGAATCGAGGAAGCTCACGCCGCAGCCCTTGAGCTTGGCAATGTTCTCCGGCTTGAGCACGACATCCCAGGAATCGATTTTGTCGATGCCCAGCGCCGCTTTGACCTTCTCGGCGTTGTAACCGATACCGATCGAACCCCACATGTAAGGGAAGGCATGTTTGTTGTCCGGGTCGCTGACAGAAACCGCCTTGAGCAGCGACTTGTTCAGGTTGCCGTAGTTAGACAGCTTGGACTTGTCCAACTCCTGGTAAACGCCGGCCTTGATCTGCTTGGCCAGGAAGTTGTTGGACGGCACAACCACGTCATAACCGGACTTACCGGCCAGCAACTTGGCCTCGAGGGTTTCGTTACTGTCGAATACATCGTAGACGACCTTGATCCCGGACTCTTTTTCAAAGTTCGCGATGGTGTCCGGTGCGATGTAGTCGGACCAGTTGTAAACGTGCAGGACTTTATCGTCGGCCTGGGCTGCCCCAGCCATCACGCCCATCAGGGACAAGGCGAGCAGGGTCTTGCCAGTTTTCTTCAAACCTAATGCCTTCATGCGTAACGCTCCAATTTATTCTTTTTTAACCACATTTTTTGTTAACCAAGATCCAGCGGCCGATTCCTTGGCAACTCAAACAGCGGATAGTCTGGCAAGTTACAAGGCAGGCTTTCAAGGAAAGACCCGTCCTTTGTGCGCCCTGAGCGAAGTGCCAGCCACGGACCTCGCTCAGAGCCTAGCACTTAGCTTTGCAGCGCACTCAGGGTCAGGTCCAGGCACTTGCGCGCCTTGGTCACCAGTTCATCGATCTCGGTCTTGGTGATGACCAGTGGCGGAGCGATGATCATGGTGTCGCCCACGGCGCGCATGATCAGCCCATTGTCGAAGCAGAACTGCCGGCAGATCATGCCAACACCCTTGCCGACATACCGCGCACGGGTCGCCTTGTCCTGAACCAGTTCGATAGCCCCCAACAGACCTACCCCACGAACTTCACCCACCAGAGGGTGATCGTTCAGTTCCCGTAGACGCTTTTGCAAATAAGGTGCCGTTTCTGCACGAACGTGCTCGATAATTTTCTCTTCGCGCAGAATACGAATGTTCTCCAGTGCCACCGCAGCGGCGACCGGGTGCCCGGAATAGGTGAAACCGTGGTTGAAGTCGCCCCCTTCGTTCAGCACGTCGACCACTTCGTCACGCACGATCAGGCCACCCATCGGGATATAGCCGGATGTCAGGCCTTTGGCGATGGTCATCATGTCGGGCTTGAGGCCGTAGAAATCGCTACCGAACCACTCGCCGGTACGACCGAAACCACAAATCACCTCATCCGCAACGAACAGGATGTCGTACTTGGCGAGGATTTCCTTGATGCGCGGCCAGTAGCTGTCTGGCGGAATGATCACGCCGCCCGCGCCCTGGATCGGCTCGGCTATGAACGCACCGACCGTGTCGACGCCGAGCTCGAGAATCTTTTCTTCCAACTGGTTGGCGGCCCAGATACCGAACTCTTCAGGGGTCATGTCGCCACCTTCACCGAACCAGTACGGCTGCGGGATGTGAACGATGCCCGGGATCGGCAAGTCGCCCTGTTCGTGCATGTAAGTCATGCCGCCCAGGCTGGCGCCGGCTACGGTCGAGCCGTGGTAGCCGTTTATGCGGCTGATGATGACCTTCTTCTTCGGTTGGCCCTTGATCGCCCAATAGTGGCGGACCATACGCAGCATGGTGTCGTTGCCTTCGGAGCCGGAACCGGTGAAGAACACGTGGTTCATGCCTTCTGGCGCGATGTCCGAGATGGCCTTGGCCAGCTCCAGCACCGGCGGGTGGGCGGTCTGGAAGAACAGGTTGTAATAAGGCAGCTCGCGCATCTGTTTGCTGGCGGCATCGGCCAGTTCATCGCGACCGTAACCGATGGCCACGCACCACAGGCCGGCCATGCCATCGAGGATCTTGTTGCCTTCGCTGTCCCAGAGGTAAACGCCCTTGGCGTTGGTGATGATCCGCGGACCTTTCTCTTTCAGCTGCTTGAAGTCGCTGAAAGGCGCCAAGTGGTGTTCGCTGCTCAGAGTTTGCCATTCACGGGTTTGCGGGTTCTTGCTGGTCATAAAGCTCTCCTTATAGGGTGAGAGTGCGGCTTTTCAGGGCCGCACCCGGCGCATCAGACGGCGAACAACAGGAACTCCCGCTCCCACGAACTGATCACGCGCTTGAAGTTTTCATGCTCGGCCCGCTTGACCGCGACGTAGCCAGTGATGAATTTTTTGCCCAGATACTTCTCGATGGTCGCGCTGTGTTCCATGCGCTCCAGTGCGTCTTCGATGGTCAGCGGCAGACGCAGATTGCGTCGCTCGTAACCACGCCCAACCACGGGTGCGCTTGGAGTGATGCCTTCCACCATGCCGATATAACCGCAGAGCAGGCTCGCGGCGATCGCCAGGTAAGGGTTGGCATCGGCGCCCGGCAGGCGGTTTTCCACCCGACGGTTTTGCGGGCCTGCGTCTGGTACGCGCAGGCCGACAGTGCGGTTCTCTTCGCCCCACTCCACGTTCACCGGTGCCGAAGTGTCCGGCAGGAAGCGGCGGAACGAGTTGACGTTCGGTGCGAACAGCGGCAACAGCTCGGGGATGAACTTCTGCAAACCACCGATGTGGTGCAGGAACAGCTCGCTCATGGTCCCGTCTTCGTTAGAGAAGACGTTCTTGCCGGTTTCGATGTCGATGATGCTCTGGTGCAAGTGCATCGCGCTGCCCGGCTCGCCGGTCATCGGCTTAGCCATGAACGTCGCGGCCACATTGTGCTTGAGCGCCGCTTCGCGCATGGTGCGCTTGAACACCAGAATCTGGTCAGCCAGGGACAGCGCGTCACCGTGACGGAAGTTGATTTCCATCTGCGCCGTGCCGTCTTCGTGAATCAGCGTGTCCAGATCCAGCTCTTGCAGTTCGCACCAGTCGTAAACGTCCTCGAACAGCGGGTCGAATTCGTTGGCTGCTTCAATGGAGAACGACTGACGACCGGTTTCCGGGCGACCGGAGCGGCCAATCGGCGGCTGCAACGGGAAGTCCGGGTCTTCGCAACGCTTGGTCAGGTAGAACTCCATCTCCGGCGCCACGATCGGCTGCCAGCCCTTGTCGGAATAGAGCTTCAGGACTTTCTTGAGCACGTTGCGCGGCGACAGCTCGATCGGGTTGCCCTGCTTGTCGTAGGTATCGTGAATCACCTGTGCGGTCGGCTCGATGGCCCACGGCACGAGGAATACCGCGTTCGAGTCCGGGCGGCAGATCATGTCGATGTCGGCCGGGTCGAGCAGTTCGTAATAGATGTCGTCTTCGACGTAGTCGCCCGTCACTGTTTGCAACAACACACTCTCGGGCAGGCGCATGCCTTTTTCGGCAATGAACTTGTTGGTCGGCGAGATCTTGCCACGGGTGATCCCGGTCAGATCGCCAATCATGCATTCGACTTCTGTGATCTTGTGGTCTTTCAACCAATCGGTGAGCTGGTCGAGGTTGTTACTCATAAATGCCTCTGGGCTGAGTGTCCTGACGTCTTTAAACGTCAGGCGTTGTTTGACGCATCCGCGTCGCGTTGTGCTGCACGCTTGCCGGCGCGTATCAACGAAAGGGTGGTGGCGTCGCGTGCAGGATCATGAGCAGTTCCCGGCGCGCTGGCAGGACCGCTATAGTGAAAAGGTTCTACAGTAGAAGAAGAGCCGGTAAACAGGATGCCATCCAGACCGTCAATAATATCGGTCGGATCAAGCAGTTCCGCCTGGGACGGAAGAATCAACGGCAGGCCCTTGGCAGCGATGGCCACTGCGCGGACGTACTTATCGCCAGTGATGTGATAAGCATGCAAACCGATCTGTCTTGAGCAGTCGGTGACGCCGATTAACGGCAGGCGAGACATGAAGCACCCCGGTATTATTGCTGTTATGGGTTTGATTTGAGCTTAGCGTTGTTCATTTTTTTACACAACACCCCCGTAAAAAATACAACACGCCCCGCTCAAGCCTGCGGCCAGCAATGACCCCGAAGGCATAAAAATGCCCCAAAGCGCCTCATAAATGCCCTTGAAGCGCTTTTTTAGGGCAAAAAAGGCCTCGCTTGACTTCGGCATGCCGTTCGGGTTGACTGGAATCCGAAAAGATCAATGATTGATATTTTTAACAACAAAGGTGTTGCATCATGTCGGTACCCCCGCGTGCCGTTCAGCTCAACGAAGCGAACGCGTTCCTTAAGGAACATCCTGAGGTTCTGTACGTTGACCTTCTGATTGCGGATATGAATGGTGTGGTGCGCGGCAAGCGCATCGAACGCACCAGCCTCCACAAGGTTTACGAGAAAGGCATCAACCTGCCGGCCTCTCTATTCGCCCTGGATATCAATGGCTCGACGGTGGAAAGCACCGGCCTGGGCCTGGACATCGGTGATGCTGACCGAATCTGCTATCCAATCCCCAATACCCTGTGCAATGAACCCTGGCAGAAGCGCCCGACCGCGCAACTGTTGATGACCATGCACGAACTCGAAGGCGAGCCGTTCTTCGCCGACCCGCGTGAAGTGCTGGCAAATGTGGTGCGCAAGTTCGACGACATGGGCCTGACCATCTGCGCCGCGTTCGAGCTTGAGTTCTACCTGATCGACCAGGAGAACGTGAATGGCCGGCCGCAACCTCCACGCTCGCCGGTGTCCGGCAAACGTCCACACTCGACCCAGGTTTACCTGATCGACGACCTCGACGAATACGTCGACTGCCTCCAGGACATCCTGGAAGGTGCGAAAGAGCAAGGCATCCCTGCCGACGCAATCGTCAAGGAAAGTGCTCCGGCGCAGTTCGAAGTGAACCTGCACCACGTTGCCGACCCGATCAAGGCCTGCGATTACGCGGTACTGCTCAAGCGTCTGATCAAAAACATCGCCTACGACCATGAGATGGACACCACCTTCATGGCCAAGCCTTACCCAGGCCAGGCGGGTAACGGTCTGCACGTCCACATCTCGATCCTTGATAAAGACGGCAAGAATATTTTTGCCAGTGAGGATCCCGAGCAGAACGCCGCACTGCGTCACGCGATCGGCGGTGTGCTCGAGACCCTACCGGCGCAGATGGCTTTCCTCTGCCCGAACGTCAACTCCTACCGTCGTTTCGGCGCGCAGTTCTACGTGCCGAACTCGCCGTGCTGGGGCCTGGACAACCGTACCGTGGCGATTCGCGTACCGACCGGCTCTTCCGATGCCGTACGTATCGAACACCGCGTTGCTGGTGCTGATGCCAACCCGTACTTGCTGATGGCTTCGGTCCTGGCAGGCGTGCATCACGGCCTGACCAACAAGATCGAGCCGGGCGCGCCCGTCGAAGGCAACAGCTACGAGCAGAATGAGCAAAGCCTGCCGAACAACCTGCGTGATGCACTGCGCGAGCTGGACGACAGCGAAGTCATGGCCAAGTACATCGATCCGAAATACATCGACATTTTTGTCGCCTGTAAAGAGAGCGAGCTGGAGGAGTTCGAACACTCCATCTCCGACCTCGAGTACAACTGGTACCTGCACACCGTGTAAGCGGCTGTAGCAAAAAAACAACGCCGTGGGCTTCATCGCCCACGGCGTTTTTTTATGAGTATCAACACCGAACCCTGTGGCGAGGGGGCTTGCCCCCGCTGGAGTGCGCAGCACTCCCAAATCCAGCGAACGCGGTGTGTCCGATGCAATGGGATTGCATGTTTTGGGGCCGCTTCGCAGCCCAACGGGGGCAAGCCCCCTCGCCACAGCAAGCTCCCTCACATCAGGGTATGGATCATCTCTGCGCTCTGCGTACAATGCCCGCTGCCCTGCAGGAGACTTCAATGACCCGCCCCGCCCCCCTTCGCAAACCCCGCGCACGCAGCCAGGCCCGGATCGACTCGATACTCGACGCCGCCCGCACGCTGCTTGCCGCCGAGGGCGTGGCCAGCCTGTCGATCTACAGCGTGGCCGAACGCGCCGAGATCCCGCCGTCATCGGTCTACCACTTCTTCGCCAGCGTCCCGGCCCTGCTCGAAGCCCTGACCGCCGACGTCCACAGTGCTTTTCGCGCGTGCCTGCAAGAACCGATCGACGTCGACTCGCTCAATGGCTGGCATGATCTGTCACGACTGGTCGAGCAACGCATGCTCGCCATCTACGACGAAGACGCCGCCGCGCGCCAATTGATCCTCGCTCAGCACGGCCTGACCGAAGTCACCCAGGCCGACCGCCAGCACGACCTCGAACTCGGCGACCTTATGCATAAACTCTTCGATCAGCATTTCGAACTGCCGACGCTGCCCAAGGATGTCGATGTGTTTGCCTTGGCCATGGAGTTGGGTGATCGCGTTTATGCGCGCTCAGTGCAACAGCACGGGCAGATCACCCCGCGCATGGCCGAGGAAGGCATGCGGGTGTTTGATGCTTATCTGGGGCTGTATCTGCCGCCGTACCTGCCCAAGCGCGCGACTTCGGCCTGATACGATCGTTCCCACGCTCCGCGTGGGAATGCCTCTACGGACGCTCAGCGTTCGGCTCTTGATGTGACGCGGAGCGTCACGGGCTGCATTCCCACGCAGAGCGTGGGAACGATCAAACACATCGATCACAATTTGGCGATCGACACCTCGGTGGATTTCACGAAAGCGATCACTTCGCTGCCGATCACCAGTTCCAGCTCTTTGACCGAGCGCGTGGTGATGACCGAGGTGACGATGCCTGACGCGGTCTGAACATCGATCTCCGAGAGCACGTCGCCCTCGACGATTTCCTTGATGGTGCCTTTGAACTGGTTGCGAACGTTGATGGCTTTGATCGTCATGAGGTTGATTCCTGTTGTTGGGAGAACATTGAGTCAGTGAGCCCAGCGCAATTGCGTGGGCAAGGGTGAAACAGGTTCCGGCGCAGGCGGCAAACCCGGCAGTGACAGCACGCGGTTGAGCACTTCGGTTTCCAGCGCTGCCAGCCGATGGGAACCACGGACCCGAGGGCGCGGCAGTTCGACCTGCAGGTCGAGGCCGATTTCGCCCTCTTCGATCAGCAACACCCGGTCGGCAATCGCCACCGCCTCGCTGACGTCGTGGGTCACCAGCAACACGGTAAAACCGTGCTGTTGCCAAAGGCGTTCGATCAGTTGCTGCATTTCAATCCGGGTCAGTGCATCCAGTGCGCCCAGCGGTTCATCGAGCAACAGCAAGCGCGGCTGATGGATCAGCGCCCGCGCCAAGGCCACCCGCTGCTTCTGCCCACCGGACAATGCGGCCGGCCACTCATCGGCGCGATCTGCCAGGCCCACGGCATCCAATGCGTCCAGCGCCTGCTGGCGCCAATCGCCCTTGAGCCCGAGGCCGACGTTGTCGATGACCTTTTTCCATGGCAGCAAACGCGCCTCCTGGAACATCAACCGGGTGTCTTCGCGCGCCTCGTCGAGTGGTGCGGAACCGGCCAACAGCTCACCATCCGTGGGTTGATCAAGGCCTGCCAGCAAACGTAGCAAGGTACTTTTGCCACAGCCGCTGCGACCGACCACGGCGACGAACTGACCGGCCGGAATGTGCAGATCGATCTCGCGCAGCACCTGCCGCGTGCCGAAAGTTTTTTGCAGCTTGCGCACCGCCAGCGGAATTCCGCGCAGCAGGCGTGGAGGTTGTTGCGCCGTCATGCTGCACCGCCCTTGGCCACTTGATAGGCCGGATGCCAGCGCAACCAGACCCGCTCCAGACCACGCGCCGCGAGGTCGGCTAACTTGCCGAGCACCGCGTACAAAATAATCGCCAGCACCACCACATCCGTCTGCAAGAACTCCCGGGCATTCATCGCCAGGTAGCCGATGCCGGAGCTGGCAGAGATGGTTTCAGCGACGATCAGGGTCAGCCACATGAAGCCCAGGGCAAAGCGCACGCCCACCAGAATCGAAGGCAGCGCGCCCGGCAGAATCACCTGACGGAACAGGCTGAAACCGGACAACCCGTAACTGCGCGCCATTTCCACCAAGGCCGGGTCGACGTTGCGGATACCGTGGTAAGTGTTGAGGTAGATCGGGAACAACGTCCCCAGCGCCACCAGGAAAATCTTCGCCGACTCGTCAATGCCGAACCAGAGGATCACCAGCGGAATCAGCGCCAGATGCGGCACGTTGCGGATCATCTGCACCGAACTGTCGAGCAGGCGTTCGCCCCACTTCGACAGGCCGGTAATGAAACCCAATGCCAGACCGATACCGCCGCCAATCACAAAACCAATGCCGGCGCGCCAGCCGCTGATCGCCAAGTGTTTCCAGATTTCGCCGCTGCGCACCAGGCTCACGCCCGCCTCGATCACCGCGCTGGGGGCCGGCAAAATCCGTGTCGACAACCAGCCCGCCGACACCGATAACTGCCACACCGCCAGTAGCAGCACCGGCAAGGCCCACGGCGCGAGGCTGTGGATAAGCTTTTCCCTTTTCATGGCGCGCCTCAGCTCTGGGACGCGGCTTTGGGAAGAATGTCGTTGGCGACCATCTCGCCGAACGGACTGACGTAACCGGCGCTTTTCGGCAGCTCGGGACGCTCGATGTCGAGGTGCGGGAACAACAACTCCGCGACCCGATACGATTCCTCCAGATGTGGGTAGCCCGAGAAGATGAAGGTATCGATGCCCAGGTCTGCGTACTCCTTGACCCGTGCTGCCACGGTTGCGCCATCGCCGACCAATGCGGTGCCGGCACCGCCACGCACCAGACCGACGCCGGCCCAGAGATTCGGGCTGACCTCGAGATTGTCGCGGCTGCCGCCGTGCAGCGCGGCCATGCGCTGCTGGCCGACTGAGTCAAAACGCGCCAACGAGGCTTGAGCACGAGCGATGGTGTCGTCGTCCAGATGGGAGATCAATCGATCCGCCGCTTGCCAGGCTTCAGCGTTGGTTTCACGGACAATCACATGCAAACGAATGCCGAAGCGCACGGTGCGTCCGAGCTTCGCGGCCTTGGCGCGTACCTGTTCGATTTTCTCGGCGACAGCGGCCGGTGGCTCGCCCCAGGTCAGGACCATTTCGACCTGCTCGGCAGCCAGATCCTGAGCCGCTTCAGAAGAGCCACCGAAGTACAGCGGCGGACGCGGTTGCTGGATCGGCGGATAGAGCAATTTCGCGCCCTTCACGCTGATGTGCTGACCGTCGTAGTCGACCGTCTCGCCTTCCAGCACCCGACGCCAGATTCGGGTGAATTCCACCGAGGCCTGATAGCGCTCTTCGTGACTGAGGAACAATCCATCGCCGGCCAGCTCTTCCGGATCGCCGCCCGTCACCAGGTTGAACAGCGCACGCCCACCGGACAAGCGATCCAGGGTCGCCGCTTGGCGCGCGGCCACCGTTGGGGAAATGATCCCGGGGCGCAACGCGACCAGAAACTTTAAGCGCTGGGTGACCGGAATCAGCGATGCAGCCACCAGCCACGAGTCTTCGCATGAGCGGCCGGTGGGAATCAGCACCCCGCCAAAACCCAGGCGATCCGCCGCTTGAGCGACTTGCTGCAAATAACCGTGATCGACGGCGCGAGCGCCTTCGGCGGTGCCAAGGTAATGGCCGTCGCCGTGGGTAGGCAGGAACCAGAAAATATTAAGGCTCATGGAGTGGTCTCCTAAGGAAATCGAATTACGGCGCAGTGGCAACGGATGCCGGTGGCGTCCAGATCACGTCTTTGATGCTCAAGGGTTTCGGAATCAATTTGAGCTGATAGAAGCTGTCGGCGATTTTCTGCTGGGCCGCAATCACTGACGGCGTGAGGAAATGCGCGCCGTAACCCTGGCGTTTCACTGCGGTCAGGGTGATGTCTGCCGGCAAGCCGAGCAGCGGCGAGACTTGTTGCGTGACCTCTTCAGGGTTGGCTTTGGACCATTCGCCGATGGTCCGGACTTCTTCCACCAAGGCCTTGATCACGGCCGGATGTTTTTCGGCGTAAGGCTTGGTCGCCAGGTAGAACTGGTGGTTGTCGACGATGCCGCTGCCGTCACGCAGGGTGCGTGCTTGCAGTTGTTGTTCGGCAGCGGCCTGGTACGGGTCCCAGATCACCCAGGCATCGACGCTGCCGCGTTCGAACGCCGCGCGGGCATCGGCCGGCGGCAGGAATACGGTTTGAATGTCGGTGTACTTGAGGCCGGCATCTTCCAGTGCGCGCACCAGCAGGTAGTGCACGTTGGAGCCTTTGTTGAGGACGACTTTCTTGCCCTTGAGGTCCTGTACCGATTTGATCGCCGAGTCTTTCGGCACCAGGATCGCTTCGCTGGTCGGCGCGGGGGGCTCGTAAGCGACGTAGACCAGATCGGCACCGGCCGCCTGAGCGAACACCGGTGGAGTTTCGCCGGTCACGCCGAAATCGATCGAGCCGACGTTCAGCCCTTCGAGCAGTTGCGGGCCGCCGGGGAATTCAGTCCATTGCACGCTGATGCCTTGGGCGGCGAGGCGTTTCTCCAGCGAGCCGCGAGCTTTGAGCAGCACCAGGGTGCCGTATTTTTGATAGCCGATTCGCAAGGTCTCGGCCGCTTGAGCTTGAACAATGACGCCGAAGGACACAGCCGCAGCAAACAGAGCGACCAGACCACGACGCAAAATGACAGTGCGCATAGCGCTCTCCTTTTTGCAGTAGGGTTTTGGCTGCACCTGCTTGCCCGTTAGCGGGCGAGTAAGGCGAGTACATCAAATTCGGGTAAGGCTTAAATGCTCCAGCGAGCACTCAACAAACGTTCATTCAACAGGTTTGGGTCCAGTGGTTTTGGCCGACGGGCCATGGCACTGAAGAACTGCTCCAGCGCCTCAACCAAGCGCTGCTCCAGTGCCGGCGACAACTGCGCCTGCGCACTGCCTTCGCCGTAAGCGATCTGGCTGTCTTCGGCGAAAATCCCGTGGAGCATTTCCTGGGCTTTCAGCGCCGACAGCACCGGCTTGAGCGCGTAATCCACGGCCAGCATATGGGCGATGCTGCCGCCAGTGGCCATGGGCAGTACAACCTTGTGGCTCAGGGCGCGCTCCGGCAGCAGATCCAGCACGGTTTTCAGCGCACCGGAAAACGACGCCTTGTAGACCGGCGTGGCAATCAGCAAGCCATCAGCGTTTTCAATCTGTTGCAGCAGGTCGACCACCTTCGGGCTGTCGAAGCGCGCGTGCAGCAAGTCTTCGGCCGGGAAGTCCCGTACCTGATAACTCACCACCTCTACGCCTTGTTGCTGCAACCAGCGCTGGGAACGATCCAGCAGCACCCCGGAGCGGGAGCGTTGGCTGGGACTTCCTCCGAGTGAGACGACCAGCATGCGGCTATTCCTTAAGCGTTTCCGGCGATTCGCAGTGTGCGATCTCGCGACAATGGGCAGACCTTACCAGCTGATTTATATATCCATAAATCATATTTATTTATGTGTTTATTCTTTAAATGCATATACAGGAAAACGTTTTCCTGGCGAAAAAAAAAGGCCGTCGAAACGGCCTGAAATCCCCCTACTGATCGTTCCCACGCTCCGCGTGGGAATGCCTCAAGGGACGCTCCGCGTCCAGTGACGCGGAGCGTCACGGGCTGCATTCCCACGCAGAGTGAACTGACCCCCAAATGTTGGACACAACCTTTG